>DATBLK010000177.1:0-28207 GCA_036555405.1 Anaeromyxobacteraceae bacterium | reverse complement strand
CACCTCGCCGGCGCGCCGGGGGCCGCCGTAGCGGACGTCGCCCAGCACCGGCGCGCCGAGGTGCGCCAGGTGGACGCGGACCTGGTGCGTGCGCCCGGTCTCGGGCCGGGCCTCGACGAGGGCGCAGCCTCCCGGGCCCACCGCCAGGGTCCGGTAGCGCGTCGCCGCGGGGTCGCCGCCCGGGCGCACCGCGCGCCGGCCGGGACGCGCCCGGTCCGCGCCCAGCGGCGCGTCGACGCGCCCCTCGGGCGGCGAGGGCGCCCGGGCGCAGAGCGCGAGGTAGGTCTTCTCCGGCACTCCCTCGCGAAACGCGCGGGAGAGGGCCGCGTGGGCCTCGCGGGTGCGGGCCAGGAGGCAGACGCCGCTCGTCTCGCGGTCGAGGCGGTGCACCGCGACGGCGGGGGAGCCGAGGAGGGCGGCGGCGAGCTCGGCGAGGTGTCCCCGGTCGGTCGTCAAGGTCGGCTGGGCCGGCACGCCCGCGGGCTTGTCGACCGCCGCGAGCTGGCCGTCGGCGAACAGGAGCCGGGACCGCTCGAGCGGCCGCGCCGCCGCCGGCGCCCGGCCGCCCTCGCCGAGGTTCACCTCGACGCGCTGGCCGGCCCGGAGCGCGCGGCTCGCCACCTTGCAGCGGCGGCCGTCGAGGAAGACGCCGCCCGCCTCGAGGGCGCGGCGCGCCGCGCCGCGCGAGATCCCTCCGCGGAGGGCGACGAACCGGTCGAGCCGCTCGCCGGCGTCGGAGGCGCCGGCGCGCAGGGAGAGGCGACGCAGGCGCTAGGCCTCGGCCTTGGAGGGGCAGGAGCCGCAGGCCTCGCTCTTGGGCGCGTCGCAGGCCGGCGCCGCGGTCTTCTTGGCGTCGCCCGAGGCCTTCCTCCCGTAGTCGGTGGCGTAGAAGCCCGAGCCCTTGAAGGCGAAGCTCCCGGCGCTCATCACCCGGCGGACCTTCGCGCCGCAGGCGTCGTGCTTGCGCAGGGGCGAGTCGCTGAGGCGCTGCAGGGCCTCGAAGCGGCCGCACCGGGGACAGTCGTACTCGTAGAGCGGCATGTGGAAACGGCCTCCGGGTTGCAAGGTAATCGGGCGCGGCGAGATGTCAAGCAGTCGGGGCTGGCGACTGCCAGAGGGCGGCGCCAGCCGGGGCGATAGCCGTGCTAGAAGACGATGGTTTTCGCGGTCGGAGGTTCCGGTGGAGGCGGCCGAGCTCGAGGCCCTGCGGGGGGACGTCGACGCTCTCGTCGCCGATCTGGAATCCGAGCGCTTCCGCCACGTGGCCGGCCTCGAGCCGACGCCTTCGCTCCTCGCCCTCTTCCGGGCGCGGCCGCGCGCCGCCCACCGGGACACCGTCGCCGCGCTCCGCCAAGGCGGCGAGACGGCGCTCGCGGAGGTCGTGGCCGGCCTCCGCGCCGAGCGGGCAGGGGCCTCCGACGAGGAGGCCTGGCGCGCGGCCGACGCCGCCGCGGCGGTGCAGGGGCCCGAGGGGCCGCTGCCGCTCGGCGAGGCGATGGTGCGCCTCCCCCGCGAGCCCGTGCGCGAGCGGCGGCGGGCGCTGGGCCGGGCCGTGGCCGAGGCCTTCGCGGCCGCCGCGCCCCGGCGCGAGGCCGCCGCCGAAGCGCGGGCACGCGCCCGCGCCGAGTCGGGGCTCCTCCCCGACTGGGACCGGGTGCTCGAGGCCGACCGGCTCCTCGCCGGGAGCGACGACGCCTGGCGCGATCTCCTCGGGTGGCTGGCGCGCCAGGAGGGGCTTCGCCCGCAGCCGCAGGGAGACCTGGAGCGCGCCGACCTCCTGCGGCTGCTCTCGCTCGAGCCCCGGGCCGGCCTCTTCCCGGCCGGGATGCTGGCGCTGTCGCTGCGCGAGGCGCTGGCCCCGCTGCGGCTCGACCTCGGGCTGATCCGCGTCGACGACGGCGAGGGGCCGGCGCGCTGGCCCGGCGCCCACGCCGTCGGAACCCGGGTCTCCTTCCGCGCCCGCGGCGGCGCCCCCGACTGGCTCGACCTCTTCGACGCCGCCGGCCGGGCGGTGGGCGCCGCGCTGGGGCCGCCGGCCCACCGCCGGGATCCCTCGCTTCCCTTCGCCCTGGGCGCGCTCCTCGCAGGGCTGCTCCTCGACCCGGACTTCCTCTCGCGGCGGCTGGGCGAGGACCGGAGCGCCCTGGGCGATCTGGCGCGGCTCCTCGCCCTGCGGCGGCTCCTCGGGCTCCGGGCGCGGGCCGCGGCCCTGCGGGTGGCGACCGAGGTGGAGCGCGGCTCCGCCGGCCGGGCGTGGCACGAGGCCCACCGCGAGGCCCTCTCGCTGGCGGCGCTCGCCGCCTGGCCCCAGGGGCTGGCGGCGCGCGACGCGGACGCCGGCGAGCACCTGGCGGCGCTGCGGGGAGCCGCCCGCGCCGAGGGGCTGCGGGCCGCCCTGGTGGAGCGGCACGGGAACGACTGGTGGCGAAACCCGCGCGCCGCGGACGCGCTCGCCGGCTTCCTGGCCGGCGGGGCGGAGGAGAAGGAGCCGCCGCTCGCCGCCGCCGGCGAGGCGCTGGCGCGGGTCGTCGACCGGGGAGGGTGGGACTGACGGCGTGAGGCCGGCGGGGGACGAGCCCCCGCCCTACTTCCTGCGAAGGGCCCGGACGATCTTTTCCTTCACGCGGGAGTCGCGCGGGGCGGGGCGCGGCGGAGCGGCCCGGGCGCGGAGCTTCTGGAGGATCTCGGCCTCGAAGGCCAGGAGCTCCAGGGCGGCGTCGGACCCCGGGGGCGCCTTGCGCTCGAGCGGCGCGGTCCGGGGGAGGGCGGCGCCGAGCCTCATGCGCATCGCCTTCTCCTCCTCGGCGTCGAGGTCGCGGGACGGCCCGCGGCGCAGCGCGGCCTGGACCGCGCTCTCCGAGACCACCGCCGTCTTCTTGCCGTTCATGCGTCCGGGGCCCTCCTCGCCGTGCAGGGCCATCGTAGGGCGGGGCCGGTCCTTGTCCAATTTTCGCGACCGGCGGCTCATGCGACCTCCCCGCGGCGGAACCCCGTACACTAGCGCGAGGCTCCGACAGGAGGAGGGCGCCATGTACACCCAGTACCTCGTCGACGACGACGCCCGCATCGGCGAGATCGTCCGCTCCGCGAAGCGGGTGGCCGTGCTCGGCATCCGGACCGCCGAGGAGTCCAGCCAGCCGGCCTACTACGTGCCCGAGTACCTCCAGCGCCACGGCCTGGAGATCGTCCCGGTGCCCGTGTACCACCCCGACGCGACCGAGATCCTGGGGCAGAAGGCGTACCGGACGTGCGCCGAGGTGCCCGGCAAGGTGGACGTCCTCGACGTGTTCCGCCGGCCGAAGGACATCGACGCCCACGTCGAGGACATCCTGAGGATGAGGCCGCGGGCGGTCTGGTTCCAGCTCGGGATCCGCAACGAGAAGGCCGCCGAGGTCCTGGCCCGCGCCGGCATCCTCGTCGTCCAGGACCGGTGCCTGAAGGTGGAGTACGCCAGGCACGTGAAGGGGCGGTGAAGCCGCGGTAGGATTCCCGCGCCGTGCGTCCCGAGGCCCCCATCCGCTGGGACATCGTCGAGGAGCACCTCGACGAGGCCGGCTTCCTCCGGCAGCTCTGGGAGGAGGCGCTGCGCTCGCCGGTCTACACCCTCGCCGAGATCGCGGCCGGACCCGAGGAGCGGATGCTGGCGCACCTCGACGGCCTGGTCGTCGCCGGGCGGCGCGCCGCCGAGAAGCTGCTCCTCCCGGCGCTCGGGGGCGACGACCCCGGCCTGGTCTTCGCGGCGGCCTTCGCGCTCCTGGCCTCGGAGGACGGGGACTTCACCGATGCGGTCCTGGCGGCGCTCGGCGAGGCCGAGCCCGAGCCGCGGGCGGCGATCCGCCGGGCGCTGGGCGTCGTCCCCCGCGCCGACCTCGGCGCGCGCCTCGCAGCGCTGGCGCCCAGGGCGGCCCCGCCGCTCCAGGCCGACCTCCTCGAGGTGCTCGCGTCCCTGCGCGTCGACCCCGGCGTCCGCCTGGAGCCGCTCTTCGCCGGGAAGTCCGCTGCCGACCGCGCCCGCGCGCTCCGCATCGCGCGGGCCTTCCCGGGGCGGCTCGACCCGCGGGCCGTGGAGCGCGGCCTCGTCGACGCCGGGGCCGAGGTGCGGGCCGCGGCGATGGAGACCGGTCTCGTCACCGGCGTCCGCGGCGCGGCCGGGGCCTGCGAGGCCGAGGTGGCCGGGCGCGGGGAGGCGTTCGCGACGGCCGCGCTCCTCGGCGCGCTCTCCGGCGAGGAGAAGGCGGTGGCGCCGCTCGTCGAGGCGCTCGGCGACGACGACGTCGTCGGCCCGGCGCTCTTCGCGCTCGGCTTCACCGGCCGCGTCGCGGCGGCGGATGCGCTCCTGGAGCTCATGGAGCGCGACGAGAAGCTCGCGCCGCTGGCCGCCGAGGGCTTCTGCGCCATCTCCGGGCTCGTCGTCGGGAAGCGCTTCGAGCGCGAGACGCCTCCCTGGCGACCGAAGGGGCCCTTCGAGGACGAGGACGAGACCTACGGCCCCGAGTCGGACCTCCCCAAGCCCGTGCCCGAGACCATCGCCGGCTGGTGGAAGGAGGCGCGGCCCAGGCTCGATGCGCGCAAGCGGTGGCTGCGGGGGCAGCCGTGGAGCGTCGAGGCGCTCGTCCGCGAGCTCGAGGAGGGGCCGGCGCGGAGGCGGGAGGCGCTGGCTGCCGAGCTCGCCATCCGGACGAAGGGGCAGGTGCAGGTGGCGTGGGATGCGCTGGGAAGGAGGCAAGGACGCGAGCTCGCGGAGGCGAGCGGCGCCGGCGCGAGGGCGTCCACCAGGCCCCAGGGCATGGGCGCACGCTGAGCGGGCTCAGGGCTCGAGGCCGGTCGAGAGGGCCCAGTCTCCCTCGTACCTGGCGGTCATCGGCAGGCGTGCCAGGCGCGGGCAGTAGCGGTACTCCCCGTCGAGCCCCAGCCCCGCGCGCTCCGCGAGCCGGAGCAGGGCGAGCCCCTCCAGCCAGATGAAGCGGTGGGGGGCGAAGTCGGTGACCGGGGTCGTGAACGCCTTCGCTCGCTCCTCGATCTCGGTCTCGCGCTCGACGAGCGCTCCCGCAAAGGCTTCCGCGAGCCCCTGGCCGTCCCGGGCCAGGAGGGCGCGGGCGAAGGCGACCTCGCTCTCGCGGCCGCCGGACTCGGCGAGGCGGGCCAGGACCGGCTCGAGCGCGGCGCCTTCGATCTCCCCGGCGCGCGCGAGTCGCTGAAGGCAGAGTGCCCAGAGGAACTCGTCCTGGTACTCGCGCTCGGCCTCGGCCAGGGTGTCGCGGGAGAGAGCGGCGATGGCGTCGGCCCGGGCGAGGTCGCCCGCGGCCAGGGCGGCCAGGAGCGGGACGTTCCGGGAAGCGGGCGGCGGATCGAGAGCCCGGCGACGGAAGAGCGCGAGGAGGCGGCGTCCGTTCTCGGCGCAGCGGCAGAGGTTCAGGAAGAACGCGTCGGCGTTGCCGTCGACGAGGAGGGTCGCGACGCCGATGGCCAGGAAGCTCGAGGCGGCGTCGTCATGTGCCTGCAGCAGCGCCTCCCGGGGCATGCCGGGGGAGAAGGCCTCGAAGAGGTCCTCGAGCGCGTCGGCGGCGTCGTTGCGAAGGGCCCGGAGGTCCACGAGGTGCTCGCTAGTACATGAGGTCGTCGAAGCCCTCGGCGGGGACGAGCTTGCAGCCCGTGAGGCCCGCTCCCGCGATGGCCGCCCGGAGGTCCTCGCGCACCAGCACCAGCCGCGTCCGGCGCGTGCACCGGAACATCTTGGCCTCGGGGCGGATGCCCTTCCGGTTGAGGACGAGCTTCATCACCCGCGAGACGTCGCCGTCGATGATCGTGTCCATCTCCACCTTGGACCGGCCGAGGTCGATGGCGTCCTCGCTCCCCAGGAGGTTCAGGATGCTGTAGTCGGGCGCGGCGACCTTCTTCCTGTGGTCCTTGATGGCGACGGGTAGGAACTCGGCGTTCTCGACCCTCTGGGACTCGAGGAGCTCACGCACCCGCCGGGAGACGATGAGGAGGCCCATGATGTTGGGCTGGAAGTCCTCGAGCTTCCTTTGCTTGGGGAAGTTCGGCGTGAACACCAGCGCCGCCTTCGCGGGGAACTCCTTCGCCAGGGGGATGCCTTCGTGGAACTTCCAGCCCTTGGGGCTTCCCGCCGGGAGGGCGTCGATGACGCCGCCCTGCTCCGAGCCCGTCGTCAAGACGAAGTAGTCCACACCAGCCTCCCGCTAGAAGAGGCGACCGAACTTGTACTTCTTCGAGAGCTGCACGAACTCCTTGTCGTCGTCCACGAAGTCGGTCTTGTCGACGACGTTCGAGATGGCCTCGCGGCCCAGGGCCACGAGGAAGCTCCAGTTCTTGTTCTCGAGATTGAGGAGCTTCGCATTGATCCGCGCCTCGGGCTTGTCGTGCTTCTTGCCCGTGTCCTTGACCTTCTCCAGGGAGTCGGCGACCTCCTTCATGTCCTTCATCACCCGCTGGGTGTAGCGGACGTGGTCGCTGGGGTGCTGCAGGAGCTCGTGGACGGGGACGGCCCAGTTCACGGTCGGCAGCATGATGACGTTGTGCCCGTCGTTCACGTTGTAGTCGCTCCGGAGGATGGCCTGGATCTGGTCGTCCGTGAAGCACGGCTGCTTGTCGGACCCCACGTAGTAGAAGGCCGAGCCGGGCAGGATGTGGTGAGCCCGCCAGCTGTAGGGGTAGCGCTGCCCGGCCGCCTTCTTGTTGAAGTTCTTGTCGTTGCCACCCGTGAACTCGGCCGACTTGGCGATCTTCTCGATCTTCTTGAGATGGGGGCGGTTCGAGACCGGCCTGTAGACCTTGCCCCTGAGGTCGCCCCCCTCGCCCCCTTCGTTGGCCGCGACGTAGGCAGGTCCCCGGTAGGCGTAGCGCGAGTCCTTGGCGAGGACACCGCGAGCCGGCGCTCGCGACTCGAGGTGGTCCGCCTTCTTGGCCTTCTCGCCCTTCTTCCGCTTCGCCTTCTGCTCCTTCTCGAGCGCAGCCTTCTTGGCCTTCAGGTCCTTCTTGAACTGCTTCTTGAGACGCTTCGCGAGGCGGGTGTTCATCGACTTCGCGGTGAGGAAGCTCCAGAGCGGGCTCATGTCCGCGGCTCCCCTCGGGGCTCGCTCCCGCGCGCCTCCGGCCTCGCGGCGACGTGCACCGCCGAGCGCTGTCCGGCGTCGGCCGAGGACAGGATCACGGCCGAGCGGGACGGAGCCGCACCCCGCTCCAGCGCCCGCATCACCGCGGCGATGCCGACCGCGGCCGAGGCAACCCCGGTGTTGCCGAAGCCGACGGCGGGGAACCAGGAAGCGGCGCTCGCGAGACCGGGGTGCGTTCGCTGGAGCTGGACGCGCAGGGCCCCGAACTCACCGGCGCGAAAGGGCTCGCCGTCGTGGTCGGACACCAGCAGCGGCGGCGGCGCCTCGGGGCCGATCACCGCGCGGACGCATTCTGCCAGGACGCGCCCGTCGGGCGGCCGGTCGCTCCCGGCGGCCTGGGACTCGGTCGCGCGAGCCACCGCGACCAGTCGGAGGTCGGGCTCCCTTCCTCCTCCGCCGCGGCCCGGTGGCTCGAGGAGCAGGGCGGCCGCGGCTTCGCCGGGGACGAAGCCCACCGGGTTCTCGTCCGTCTTGATGCGCCCCGCCTCGAGGAAGAGGTCCAGCGCGTCGGCGCTGACCAGGCTGTCGACGGCGCAGACGAGCGCGGCCGCGACCTCCCGACCCTGGATGGCGGCTTCGGCGAGGGCCAGCGCCGCCGGGAAGCCGGCGTGCCCGTCCCCCACGGTCCTCAGCGGCAGCCTCGACAGATCGAGGCCCGCTCCCGCTCCCGCCAGCGCCGCAAGCCTCTCGCCGAGCGCGAGGCGGCGAGCGTCCGGCTCCTCCGGATCCTCGTCCTCCGGCTCCGCGGCAAGGGCGAACCCGCGCTCCTCGGGATCGGGAAGCGCCAGGAAGAGCCCCAGGTCCTGGGGGCGCGCCGGCAGTGGAAGGCGGTCGAGGAGATCGCGGATCGCCTCGACGAGCAGCGCGACGAGCCGGCCCGTTCCCGAGAAGCCGAGGGTCGCCGACGGCAGCGCGTGCACCGGGAGCGGCTGGGGCGCCTCGTCGCCGGGGAACATCATCTCGACGTCGGGGGCAGGGGCGACCCGGGTGATACCCGCCCGGAAGGCGGCGCCGGCCTGGACCAGGCCTCCGAGCGACGATGCCAGCCCCATGGCGCGGATCGACAGCATCGCTCCCTCAGTTGATCTGCACCTTGCCGCCCCGGACCTTGTGCACGCGCTCCGCCTGGCTCACGACGTTCACGCCGCGGAGCACCACCTTGCCGTCGCGCCGCAGCGTGAGGCTCGCCCGCCCGCACTGGAGGACGACCTCCTCCTTCCCCTCGACGACGACGCGCTTCCCGTCGACCCGGGCGACCCTCTCTGCTGCCGGGAGCGGGCCAGCGAGGAGCGCGTCCACCAGCGGAGTTCGCGAGCGGAGGAGCGCCACCAGGATCGGCCGCGACGGGTCGCCCTCCTCCAGGAGGAGGACCGCCTCCTGGCGCTCGCGGGCCGCGGCGGCGAGCGCGGCGTCGTCGATCGACGCCGAGATGCGTGCCACCAGCGCGCCTCGCGCCCCGGGGAGCTCTACCCGGACCTCGCCGTTCTCGAAGGCGACCAACCGGCCGACGACTGCCCCAGGCGAGAGCGCCCGCTCGAGGGCGACGACCTCGGCCTTCTTTCCGCGCGCGCTCACGGCTACAGGTCCTTCTCGCACACCAGGCACTTCCCCTTCTCCTCGCTCTTCGGCAGGGCGATGACCGGCGCCTGCAGGACCGGGAAGGGCGGCGTGTTCTTGTCGTTGTGGAGCATGAGGTCGAAGGAGCGGGGAACGTTCTTCCCCTCGAACTGGACGTCGAAGGAGAAATTCACGAACTCGGCCTTGCCCTTGATCTTGTTCGAGGCGATGCCGCCGATGCTCCCCGCCTCGTCGCCGGTGGACATCTTGAAGTTCGAGTCCTTCACGCACACCGGCTTCCCCTCCACCTTCACCTTCTTCGTTCCCTGCGCCGTGTCGCTCGACTGCGCGATGTTGGGGTAGGGGATGGGGATGGGCGGCGCCGGCGGCGCCGGCGTCTTGCACACGTCGGGGAAGGCGATGGTGACGCCGTTGGTGTCGGCGTTCACGATCGAGAGGAAGTTCACGCCCACTGTGGTCGGCACGTCAGCCTCCTAGGCCGCTGCAGCGGGGAGCGGCGGCGTCCCCGCGCCGGGGACGATGCGGATGGAACGAACCGCCGTCGGCTCCCGCACCGGCACCTCCCCCTTCCATAGGAGAAACAGCTTTCCGGCGTCTGTGTCGAGGATCACGGTGTCGAGCCGCGTCGCAACCTGCGCGTCCTCGCGGCCGGCGTGCTCCACGACCAGGGTAGGCGGCGCCACGCCCGGGAGCCGGAACGCGACGCCCCCGGTGGGGACCACGCCGCTCGCCACCACCGCCTCGTCGCCCCGCAGGAACCCGGGCGCGACGAGGCCGGGCGCCGCGGAGTTCAGGAACCGCCGGTCGAAGTCCCTGGGCAGGAGCGGCGCGCGCTCCTCCTCCCACCTCTTGTCGTAGGTGCCGGCGAGGCGCGGCCGCGGTTCCCAGCTCGGCGAGGTGAACCCGAAGCCGGCCGGCGGCGGCCGGTCGCCCCAGCCCTTGAAGGGCCGGGCCGGGTCCTCGAGGTTGGGGCAGCGCAGGCCTTCCTCGAACCGGCCGTGGCTGCTGCGGAAGCCGGTGCCCACCGGGTTCCGCGGCTCGCACTCGTGCTTCTTCTCGTCGGGGTTCGACCGGTCCCATCCCCCGAAGGCCCGCTCCCACTGGAGGGGGATGCGCTCGAAGGGCGCGGGGCGCGTCATCCCCACGCCGCCGACCGCCTTGAAGAACCCCCGGTCGCCGACCACCGCCACGCCCTTCTTCAGCGTCCCCAGCTGGAAGGCGACGAGCATCTGCGTCGTGCCGGCCTTCGGGGCCACGGCGCTCCCCAGGAGCGCCACGTCGGTCGCCGGCTTGGGGAGCGAGCCCTCGGGCTCGTAGCGCCAGCTCGAGGTGGCGAGGTCCTCCCCGTGGGGCTCGCCGGCGAGGAGCGGCGGCAGCTGGTCGGCGGCGAGCGAGAGGCCGCGCTCCGACACCGCCCACGTGCCCTTCACTACGGGTACGAGCAGCGGCCGCCCCTCCTCGTCGGCCACGAAGACCGGCTCGAACGCGAAGGGGGTGCCGTTCTCGACCTCGGGGTGTCCCATCCCGGCCGAGTGTAGCAGCCGCCCGCGGCGGCGGACCGCCCGCCCTCGAACGGGGGCCCCGGCGGACCTGTGACGCCGGTCACCGGGCCGGGGCCGCGGCTGCGTGTATGCTAGCCGCGCTGGCGAGGGCCTCGCCCATGGCGGACAGGACGCGAACCACCATCGAGCTGCGCGCCGGGCCGCTCGCCGAAGGCGACGTCGCCGTCGCCCGGCTGCGCGGCCGAGAAGCGCTCTCCACCCCCTTCGCCTTCGACGTCGAGTTCCGGCGCCGCGACGGCGAGAGCGTGGAGCTCGGCGACCTCGTCGCGGCGGAGGCCCAGGTCGCCGTGCGCCGGACCGACGGGGCGGAGCGGCTCGCTCACGGGGTCGTCGACGCCGCCGAGCTCGTCGGGGTGCGCCGCGGGATCCCCTGGTACCTCCTCCGCATCGTGCCGCGCCTCGCCCTGCTGGCCCATGGCGCCGACAGCCGCATCTTCCAGGCCAAGAGCGTGCCGGACATCGCCGGGGAGGTCCTCGACGAGGGGAAGGTCGCCCACCGCCTGGCGCTCCGGGGAAGCTACCCGACGCGCGAGTACTGCGTGCAGTACCGCGAGTCCGACCTGGCCTTCGTCCAGCGACTCCTCGCCGAGGAAGGGATCTTCTACTTCTTCGAGTTCGCCGACGGCGAGCACACCATGGTGCTCGGCGACGCGCCCGACGCCTTCGCCGGCATCGAGGGCGACGCCCAGGTCCCCTTCCGGGCGGACGCGGCGGGCGGCGAGTCCGACGAGGAGCACCTCTTCCGCCTCCTTCGCGCCGAGCGCGTGCGGGCCGAGCGGGCCACGCGCCGGGACTACCACTTCCTCCACCCCGAGCTCGACGTCACCGGAGCGGCGGCGGCCGACCGGGCCGGGAGCGAGATCTACGAGTACCGGCTCGGCGCCGGCGACGTCGCGGGAGCGAAGCGCCAGGCGAAGCTGCGGCTCGAGGAGGCGCGCGCCGAGGCGGTGGAGGTCGAGGGGGAGGGGACCTGCCTGCGGCTCCTGCCCGGGCGCCGGCTCGAGGTCGTGGACCACCCGGACGCGACCTTCAACGGCAAGTGGCAGATCCTCCGCGTCGACCACGAGGCGCGCCAGCAGGAGGGTGCGGGCGCGCTCGCCGAGGTCGCCCACGACTACCGGGCGCGACTCGTCGCCTGTCCGGACGGGACGCCGGTGCACGCGCCGGGCCCTCGGCCCCGGGCGGTCCTCCCCGGGACGCAGACGGCGACGGCCGTGGGGCCCGCGGGGGAGGAGATCCACGTCGACGAGCACGGGCGGATCAAGGTCCAGTTCCACTGGGACCGGCAGGGGAAGAGGGACGACAAGTCGAGCTGCTGGGTGCGCGTCGGCCAGCCCTGGGCCGGGCCGGGGTGGGGATCGAGCCGCATCCCGCGCATCGGCCAGGAGGTGGTGGTCCGCTTCCTCGAGGGAGACCCCGACCAGCCCCTGGTCGTCGGCGCGGTCTACGACGGGGCGAACCCGCCGCCCGCGACCCTGCCGGCCGACCGGACGCAGAGCACGCTGCGGAGCGACAGCTCGCCCGGCGGCGGGGGGTCGAACGAGCTGCGCTTCGAGGACCTGGCGGGCAGCGAGGAGGTGTTCCTCCACGCCCAGAAGGACGAGAACGACGCCGTCGAGCACGACGCCGAGGTGAGCATCGGGAACGACGCCGCCCTGGACGTGGCGCAGGACCGGACCATCGCCGTCCACCGCGACCAGCGCCTCGAGGTCAAGCGAAACGACGCCAGCCGGGTGAAGAAGGACCAGACCCTCACCGTTGGCGCGGCGCGGAGCACGGCCGTCGAGGGCTCGCACGACGAGGAGGTCGCAGGAAACCAGGTGGTGACCGTCGGGGGAAGCCAGCGGACCGGCGTCGGCGTCGCCTCGACCGCGACCATCGGCGCGGCGGCGGCCCTCACCGTCGGCGGCGCCTACGCGGTGAGCGTCGGCGCCGCCTACAACACCGCGGTCGGCGGCGCGCGCTCGCTCCAGGTGGGCGGCGACGAGGTGCTCGTCGCGAGGGGCAGCAGCGAGGAGACGGTGGGCGCGAGCTTCGATCGCAAGGTCGGTGGCGACGAGCTGGCCTCGGTCGAGGCCGGCGTCGCCATCCTGGTGGGCGCGGACTTCAGCGGGACGGTCTCCGGAAAGGAGGGCGCAGAGGCCAAGGCCGAGACGGCCTTCCTGGCGAAGAAGGTGCGCCTCGAGGCGGAGGACGAGCTCGGCCTGGTGGTGGGCGGCAAGCTCCTCCTCTCGCTGAAGAAGTCCGGGGACGTCGCCATCGCCGCCTCCGCCTTCACCGCCAAGGCTGACGGCGACCTCAAGCTGAAGGGCGGCCAGGTCAAGATGACGGCCGGGGACGCCGCCGCCAGCAAGATGCTGGAGGTGAAGGCCCTGGAGAAGATCCGGCAGGCGCGCGGAACGGCCACGGTCGTCCTCGAGGACGCGAGCGGGAATCCGCTGCGCTCCGTGCGCTTCAGGGCGGAGCTGCCCGACGGGACCGTCGCGGAGGGCGTCACCGACGGTTCGGGGGCCGCGGCCATCCCCTCGGCGAAGGAGGGGGACGTGAAGATCTCGTTCCCCGACCTGGACGACGACTCGTGGCGAACCGCCTGAAGGGTCACGGGCCCTTGCAGGTTCCCGCCCGGCACGCCGGCCGGCACTTCACCGGGACCACCTGAACGCAGGCGGTGGGGCACCCGCGCTTGCGGTAGGCGTCCGCCAGGCGCTGCAGCCGGGCCGCGGACGCCTTGTCGCTCACGTGCATCTCGTTGTCCATGCGGATGTCCGAGTAGCAGGCGCAGTCGCGATCCGCGGCGCAGCGCCCCGGCGCCGCGGCGCGGACGGCGTCGTACTCCCGGAGCCGGAGCGCGCACGGGTCCTTCGCGCCCGGGGCGGCGGCCGCCGCCGAGGAGCAGCCGAGCCAGGCGACGCCCGCCAGAGCGACGAGCCGCGTCACGGCAGGCTCTTCACCAGGCGGCGCGCCTCGTCGATCTCGGCCGCCGAGTAGTTCTTCGCCCTCGTGACCGGAAAGGAGAACCGGGCGCCGCTCAGCGCGGCGATGAGGATCAGCGCCAGGTCGCAGACGCGCAGCGCCTCGATGAGGTCGGGGCGCGCGTCCACCCCCACGCGGAGGACCGGGGTGGTGTCCCCGAGGAGCTTCTCCAGCGGACGGACGAGCCAGGGCCGGGCGACGTACTCGGCGTGCTCGAGCCAGGTCCTGCGCTCGAGCCCGCGGGCGGCGAGGAGCCGCTGCTCGAACGCCCGCTGCGCCTCCTGGTCGCCGAGCCGGGCCAGGGCCACCAGCAGTCCCTCGGCCGCCTCCGGCGCCTGCTCGCGCCCGAGGCGGTCGCGCAGCGCGCCGGCCGCGTCCGGGCCCGCGACCCGCCCCAGCACCAGGGCGATCTCGCGGCGCACCAGCGGATCGCGCGCCCGGCCCAGGGCGTCGAGCAGCCCGGGCGCCAGCGGCGGCGTCGCCAGCCGGTGGAGCGCGCGCGCCGCGGCCAGGGCCACCTCGGGCTCGGGGTCGAGGAGCGCCTGGGCGATCCCGTCGGCGGCGCGCGGGTCCCCGGTCTCGGCCAGGCAGTGGACCGCCAGCTGCCGCACCTCGTCGTCGGGGTCCTGGAGCAGCGGCACGAGCGCCGGGACGGCGGCTCCGCCCGCGCCGCGGGCGGCCAGCTGCACGGCGTGGTCCTTCTCCCGGACTCCCTGAACGATGGCGCCGACGTCGCGCTCGGCCATGCGGACCTCCTAGTAGGGCCCCGCGAGGATGGCGGCTCGGGCCGTCGAGCACTCGTCGTCGGTCGCGATGTGGTCGATGTGCTTGTGGGTGATGAGGCAGCCTCGCCGCGCGGAGCCGCCGAGCTGGCCGTAGCCGGTGTCGTCCTTCCAGTTCCCCAGCACCGGCTGGGTGTTGTAGTTGTGCATGAGCATCCGCCGCGCCCAGGTGTCCTCGCGCTCGTTCGGCGGCTGCTGGTTGTTCGGGTGCCAGAGCTGGAAGAAGTGGCCGGCCTCGTGGGCCAGGTCGTTGCCGGCCCAGGCCGTGTCGTGCACCGACCCGCCGGCGGTCCGGTCGCCGAGGATGATGCCGGGGTTGCCGGTCGCGAAGGTGACGCTCGAAGGCCGGCTGATGCCGTAGCCCAGGACCCCGCCGGTGCCGATCTGGCGGACGAAGTAGACGTTGATGGTGTTGGGGACGGAGTTCGTGCCCAGCATCGTCGCGATCTCCCCCGGAAACGGGCTGTCCGAGAGCACGCCCGGCGTCGCGAAGTTCACGGCCTCGTTGGCGGTGGCGCCGACCCGGACCTCCACACCGGCTTGCCGCCAGATGGCGCGGACGAGGTTCATGATCGCGGCCACGTTGGCGATGCTGGCGAGCCCGCCCACCCCCCCGGGGCCGGCGATGGTCACGATGTGCGGCGTGATGACCACCCGGCGGCGGCGGTAGCAACGCACCAGGAGCCGCCCCACCACCGGACCGGTCTCCGCGCCGAAGCGGACCTCGAGCTTCACCTCGGCCGGGTCCGCGCCGGATACGCCCTTCAGCGTCACGTCCATCGTCTGGGCGGCCGGCAGCTTTCCGTCCGCGGGGTCGACGATGGACACCTTCGAGGTGTCGCTGCTCTTGAGGAAGAGCTCGGCGTCGTCCTCGACGAGCTCGCGCTCGACGCGGACCACGGCCTCCTTTCCCTGCAGGATCCCGACGATCGGGGAGAACTGGGGGCTGCGAGACCCGCGGTCGTCGATGTCGGGGAAGCGCCGGTGGGGGTCGCCCTGGCGGGCCCGCTTCCAGCGGAGCGGGACCAGGCGGCGCGACTTGAAGACCGAGAGGGAGATGGCCAAGGCTACTCCCCGAACTCGGACTTGAGCTTGGACTGGGTCTGGTTGCCGGCGATGCCGTCGGGCTCGAGCCCCTGGTCCGCCTGGAAGCCCAGCGTCGAGCGATCGGACTTCTCCCCGAACCTGCCGTCGACGGTGCCCAGCTCGTAGCCGAGCGCCGAGAGCCGGCGCTGCTTGCCCTTCACGCTCGTCGCCGCCTCCAGGCTCCTCACCCGCTTGACGGCGTAGCTGCTCCCCAGCACCTCGACCCGGACCGCCTGCCCGGGGGGAATCTCGAACTCGATCGACCCGTCGGCCGCCGTCTTGCCGGCCTTCACCTCGGCCCCCCCGACGACGACGCTGAAGTCCAGCCCGGGGACGGCCCGGTCGGCGTCGCCGCCGTGCTTGCCCGGCCGGAACTGGAAGAACAGCTTGAGCTTGGGCAGGGTGACCGCGATCTTCTTCTTCTTGCCGGTGGCGACGGCAGCGTTCTTCTTGGCCATGCGGTCGTTCCCCTCGCCGGATTCACCGCCGGGGCCGGCGCCCGGCGACCCGATCGACACCCGAGCTTACTCCCGCGCGCCGAGCCCTGCAGCAGGCGCCGCCCCCCCGGGGTGTGACGGCGCTCACGCCGGTCGTTCGCGGTCCGTGCTCTAATGCGCGCGAGGCGGAGGGCATCCATGGCGGACCGGGGCGGCCAGCCGGACTTCGAGATCGAGGCGGGAGGCCACGGGCCGACCGAGCTCCTGGTCCTCGCCTTCGAGGCCGAGGAGGAGGTGTCCCGCCCCTTCCAGCTCGACGTCACGCTCATGGTCCTGCCGGACGCCGACGTCGACCCGGCTTCCCTGGTGGGCGAGAAGGCGGTGCTCACCGTCCACCTCGCCGACGGGAGCGACCGCTGGTTCAACGGCCTGGTCTCCCGCGTCCAGGTCTGGGAGGAGGGCGGCGGCGACACGCGCCGCCGCCTGCGGCTGCGCATCGTCCCGGCGCTCTGGAAGCTCGGCCTGGGGCGGAACAACCGCATCTTCCAGGCGAAGACGGTCGTCGAGATCGCCGCCGAGGTCCTGAAGGACGGCGGCGTCGAGCTCGAGGACGCGCTCGAGCGGAGCTACCCGAAGCGCGACTACGTCGTGCAGTACGGCGAGTCGGACCTCGACTTCGTCTCCCGACTCCTCGAGGAGGAGGGGCTCTTCTACTTCTTCCGGCACGAGCAGGACCAGCACGTCCTCGTCCTCGGCGACGAGAACAGCGCCTTCCCACCCATCGCCGGCGACGACCAGCTCCCCTTCCGCGAGCCGTCCGGCCTGGTCTCCGAGGAGCACGTCGACGCCTTCTCCTCCCGCGTCGAGATCCGGCCCGGCGCCGTCACCCTCCGCGACTTCAACTACCTGCGCCCCGCCGTGGACCTCACCGCCGGGGCCAAGGCCGACGTGGACCAGGAGCTCGAGTGGTACGACTACCCGGCCGGCCACCAGGAGGGCGCCGAGGGCAAGGCGCTCGCGAAGACCCGGCTCGAGCAGCACCGCGCCGACTCGGAGGCCATGACCGGAGCCTCGAGGTGCCGGCGCCTCGCCTCCGGCCACGTCTTCGAGCTCGTCGAGCACCCGGTCGACGGCCTCCTCGACAAGTACGTGGTCCTGCGGGCGACGCACCGCGGCCACCAGGCGGGCGCGCCCGGCGCCGCGCCGGCCGCCAAGGTGGAGCCCTACCGCTGCCAGTTCCAGTGCATCCGCCACGCGGTGCCGGTGCGCCCGCCGCGGCGCACGCCGCGGCCGGTCATCCCCGGGCCGCAGACCGCGGTGGTGACCGGGCCGGCCGGCGAGGAGATCCACACCGACGAGCACGGCCGCATCAAGGTCCAGTTCCACTGGGACCGCCAGGGGAAGAAGGACGAGAAGACGAGCTGCTGGGTGCGGGTGAGCCAGGCCTGGGCCGGCCCGGGCTGGGGCGCGCTCTACCTCCCGCGCATCGGCATGGAGGTGGTCGTCGAGTTCCTCGAGGGCGATCCCGACTGGCCCCTCGTCGTGGGCGCGGTCTACAACGGGATGAGCCCCCCGCCGGTGAGCCTCCCCGGCGACAAGACCAAGAGCACGCTGCGGTCGGCCTCCAGCCTCGGGAGCGAAGGGAACAACGAGCTGCGCTTCGAGGACGCGAAGGGGTCCGAGGAGGTGTACCTCCACGCCCAGAAGGACCTCCGCATCCGCGTCGAGCACGACCGGAGCGAGTCGGTGGGGGCGAACGAGACCATCACCGTCGAGGTGGACAGGACCCGGCACATCGGCCGCGACCAGTCGCTCACGGTCGACGGCAACGACACCTCCACCGTCGCCGTGAACCAGACCCTGGAGGTGGGCGGGAACCGGAGCACGGCGGTCGGCGGGAGCCACACCGAGGCCGTCGCCGGCGACCAGGAGATCGCGGTCGGGGGCAGCCAGGCGCTCACGGTGACCGCGGCCTCGGCGGAAACCGTCGGCGCCGCCAAGGCCCTGAGCGTCGGCGGCGCCTACGCGGTCACGGTGGGCGGGGCGATGAACGAGGCGGTGGGCGGCGTGCGCGCCGAGGAGGTCGGCGGCACCCGGTCGGAGACGGTGGGCGGCAAGAAGACCGAGAGCATCGCCGGGGCGCGCACGCTCTCGGTGGGGAAGGACCTCTCCGAGACCGTGAGCGGAAAGCGGACGCTGAAGGTGGAGAAGGACCTCGTGCTCAACGTCGGCGGCAAGCTGCAGCACTCGGTCGCCAAGGAGTACGTGCTCAAGGCGAAGAAGCTCACGGTCTCGGCCGAGGACGAGATGGTGATGAAGGTGGGCTCGGCCACCTTCAGCCTGAAGAAGAACGGCGACGTCGTCGTGAAGGGCGGGAAGATCGAGGTGAAGGCCTCGGGCGACATCGTCCTCAAGGGCTCGAAGGTCGCGCAGAACTGACCGGGCGTCCCCCCGGCGCGGTACGTGGTCCCGCTCCACCCTTCCGAGCCGCGTCCCATCGGACCCCCGCCGCCCTCCCTACTGGGAGGGACTCGGTGCCTCGACCCCACGATCACCCGTCGGTCCCCGGGCCGTCCGCCTGGTATATTCCCGTCCCCATGGCCGTCTGCACCCGGTGCCACCGCGACGCCCCAGACGGCGCCCTCTTCTGCGCCTTCTGCGGGGCCTCCATCAAGCCGACGGTGACCGGCGAGGCCGCCGACCCGCTCATCGGCCAGACCGTCTCCGGCAAGTACTTCGTCCACCAGCTCCTCGGCCACGGCGGCATGGGCGACGTCTACAAGGCGACGCACCTCACCCTCGATCGGCCGGTGGTGCTGAAGCTCCTGAAGAAGTCGCTCCTCTCCGACCCCTCCATCGTCCAGCGCTTCCACCGCGAGGCCCGCGCCGCCAGCCGCCTCAACCACCCGAACTCCATCACCATCATCGACTTCGGCCAGACCGAGGACGGCACCCTGTTCATGGCCATGGAGTTCCTCTCGGGGAGGAGCCTCTCCAAGGTCATCACCGACGACTTCCCGCTCCCGGAGGGGCGCGTCCTCCACATCGCCGCGCAGATCCTGGCCGCCCTCGGCGAGGCGCACGCCCTGGGCATCATCCACCGCGACCTGAAGCCGGAGAACGTCATGCTGGAGTCGCGGCGCGACGAGCCCGACTTCGTGAAGGTCCTCGACTTCGGCATCGCCAAGCTGAACGAGCCCGGCGACGGCGGCGGGAAGCTGACGCAGGCGGGCATCGTCTGCGGCACGCCCGGCTACATGAGCCCGGAGCAGGTCCGCGGCCTGGAGCTCGACCCGCGCAGCGACATCTACTCGGTGGGCGTGATCCTCTACGAGATGATCACCGGGAAGCTGCCCTTCGAGTCGGACACGCCCATGGGGCTCGTGACCAAGCACCTCGTCGAGGCGCCGCCGCCCCTGGCGATCCGCTGCCCCGGCGTCCAGGTGAGCCCCGAGCTCGAGGCCCTGGTGATGCGGGCGCTGGCCAAGGACGCCGCCGACCGGCCCGGCAGCGCCGAGGAGCTGCGCTCCACGCTCCTCGGCCTCCAGACGCCCGCCGCCGCCGGCGTCCGCCCGACGCCCTCCGGCGGGTCCAAGGCGACGGTGGTGCTGGAGGCCATGCCCGAGCCCACGCCGCCTCCGGCCCAGCAGCGCGCCACCGGCTCCCAGCCCTTCACCGTCTACCGGCCGTCGACGGGGCCGGCCCGCCGGGTGACTGGCGGCGCGCCCATCCCGCAGGCCGCCCCGGCGCCCACGCCCGCCCCTGCGCCCACGCCGGCTGCGGCGCGCGCCCCGGCGCGGACGACGGTGCTCCCGTCGGGGCCGGAGGCGCCGCCCGCGCCCGTCCCCGAGCTGGAGGAGCTTCCCCCGTTCCGGCAGCCGACACCCGCGCCCCGCAAGCCCACGCCGGCGCCGGAGCGGGTCACCGGCCCGCGGCCCGCCCGGCGGCCCACGCCCGCGCCGCCGCGGCGCCCGACCCGGCCCCGCCACGAGATGGACGAGGAGGAGGAGCAGCGGGCAGCGCCTCCCCCGCCGAAGAGCAAGCTGCCGATCATCGCGGGCGCGGCAGCGGGCGCGGTGGTCATCGCCGGCCTCGCGGTCTGGGGGCTGGGGCGCAGGGAGGCGAAGCCCGAGCCGGCGGCACCGGCTCCGGCGCTGCCCGTCGCCGTCCAGGCGCCGCCCCCGGCCCGGCCGCAGCCGGCGCCGCCGCCCGAGCCGCCGCCGGAGCTCGCGCCGCCGCGGCCGGTCGCGGACGACCGCCCCTCGCCGACCCCGGCCGACGTCCGGCCGGTGGAGCCGCCGCGGGAGGCGAGGCCGCTCCCCCGTATCGCGGCGGTGGAGCGGAGGCCGACGAAGGGCGTCCGGATGGTGAAGGAGGAGCTGAACTCGATCCCCACGCCGGCGGCCTCGACCGGCGAGGGCGTGCTCTCGGTGGACGCCGTCCCCTGGGCCGAGCTCAGCCTGGACGGCAAGGCCCTGGGCACCACGCCGCGCGAGATGCGGCTCGGGGCCGGCTCCTACGTGCTGACCGCCACGAACCCAACCCTCGGCTCGAAGGACGAGAGGGTCACCGTCGTCGCCGGCAAGCGTCTGTCGCTGAACGTGAAGTTCGCGCAGTAGCTGCCCCACCCGGATGCCCTCTCCCCGGTACCGGCCGGGGAGAGGGCGACTCGACGTCGGAGGCCGGCGCTCGGGGGTGAGGGGCGGCGTTCAGAACCGGAACGGGCCGATCTCTCCCGACTGCTGGTAGGAGAGGTACCCGAGCACGCCCGTGGCGACGAGCGCCACCCCGGCGCCGATCCCCGCGTACATCGCCATGTCGCGCGCCGAGTTCCCGTCCTTCACCAGGGTGTTGTACTGCGCGGCGGTGGCGCCGGGCTTCAGCTGCCCGTTCACGATCAGCGCGTCGGCGTCGGAGTACTTGCTCTTGGCCGCGAGCGCCTCGATGACGCCGAAGGCGCCGGCGCCGATGGCGACGACGCCGGTGGCGACCGGCGCCCACTTCAGCGCCCCCCCGCCCTCGCGCGGCCGGACGTCGCGCGTCGCCACCGGGCCGGCCCCGGGCCGCTCCGGCGGCCGCAGGTCCAGCTTCTTGCCCGGCGGCGGCGGGATCGGGACCGCGGTCGGCGCCACGCCGGCCACGAGCGGCGAGGCGGTGCCGGTCATGAGGAAGCCGGCGAGCGCCGCCAGGCCGCCCGGGGGCGGTGCGCGGCCCGCGAGCCGGACGCGCCCCTCGCGCTGCAGCGAGCCCTTGCGGACGTCGTACAGCGTGCCCTGGAGGTAGACGGTGTCGCCGTCGCTCACCAGCAGGGCGGCGACGGCGCGGTCGAGGCCCAGGAACGCTCCGGCGGTGACGATGCGGCGCGCCCGGTCGGCGGCGCCGAGCGCCAGGCCCGGCCCGGCGGCGGGGCGCAGCGCCTCGGCCAGGGTCAGGTCCAGGTTCACGATCTGGTCGGCCTCGGTCAGGTCGGCGAAGACGCCGGGGACGCGGACCGCCTGCGCCGAGCCCGAGACCCGGTACCGGCCGGGCGCGAGCGCCACCGTGAGCGGGGTCGTGCCGACCTCGCGCCCGTCGATGAAGACCTTCACCGCTCGCTGCCCGGCGTTCACCGTGAGCCTGCGCTGCGGCTTGGCCCGCATCTGCGACTTCACCTCGTCGACCTGCTTCGCGAAGCTCGGCGGGTACTGGTTCAGGTCGACGGCGAGCTTGGGATCGGCGCGCACCAGCCGCTCGAGGAGCGCCTGCGCCTCGGCGCGGCGCCCCACCGTCTGCTCGGCCCGCGCCAGGCGCAGCATCGCCTTGGACCAGAGCCGGAAGGCGTCGTCCGAGTCGGGGAGCTTCTCCAGGTCGTCGATCACCGCGCGCAGGGTGCGGATGGCGCCCTCGTAGTCGCCGGACTGGTAGGTGGCCAGGGCGCCGGCGAAGGCGCGGTCGAGCTCCGAGAGGGAGGCGGTGCTGGTTTGCCCCGTCATCCGCTCGCGGAGCTGGTTCGCGTCGAGGACACCCGGCGTGCGCTCCGCCAGCACGGCCCGGAACTGGGCGGTGATCTCGACGAGGTCGGTCGGCGGGCCCGGCGGGTCGGCCACCGCCACGACGCCGATGGTCTCGGCGGCCGGCGCGGCGAAGGCGGCGAGGGAGGCGAGGGCGGCGAGGGTGCGGCGCAATGTCGTGGTCATGGTTTCGAAAAGCTAGCAGCTTTCGCGCTGGCCGAGCAGTCCCGAAAAGAGGCCCGCCGTTGCCACCACGGCCGAAAGGTGGCAAGGAAAGGGCGCATGCCACCCCCTGCTCCGGTCCGCCTCGGCGCGGCGCTCGCGCCCGTCCTGCTCCTGGCCGGCTGCTCCCTCTTCGGTGGGGAGGCGTCCTATCCCACCACCGTCGAGGTCGCCGTGCAGGCGTCCGATCGCCTGAACCCGGACGAGTCGGGGCAGTCACTCCCGACGATGATCCGGCTCTACCTCCTGAAGTCGCCCGGCAAACTCGAGGCGGCCGACTTCGACGACCTGTACCGGAGGGCGAAGGAGCTGCTCGGCGAGGACCTGGTGGCGGTGGAGGAGTTCGTCCTGTCCCCGGGGGACAGGGTGACGCGCCGGCTGGCACCCGAGAAGGCGGCGCGAGCGCTGGCGGTGGTGGGCATCTTCAGGAGGCCGGTCGGCGGGAACTGGCGAGCCGTCGTGGATCTGCCCAAGGAGACCTCGGCGCGCCTCTCCTTTCACGTCGACGGGTACCGCGTCGAGGGCCGGTAGCGGGGCCGGTCGTCGGCGGCTCCGGGGGAGGTGGAGATGAGAGCGCCGCGCCGCCCGGTGTGGTCCGAGGGGATGCTGCTCTCCCCCCAGCACCTCCAGGCGCAGGACCGCTACCACGAGGCGCTGGTCGCGGCCCGCGTCGCGGCGCTCGCGCCCCAGGACTTCGGCGTCGTCTCGCTCGCCGTCGACACCGCGGCGCTCGCCGCCGGCGAGCTGCGGGTGGTGGCCTTCTCGGGCGTCATGCCGGACGGGATGGCGGTGGGTTTCGAGGAAGGGGACGCGGAGGCGCCTCCGCCGCGGGCCGTCGCCGAGCACTTCCCGCCCCAGGCCCGCTCGCTCGACGTCTGGCTCGCGGTCCCGCGAGAGCGCGACGGGGTCCCGAGCTACGCCGACGAAGGGAGCGCCGGCCGGGTGCGCTACGCGGTCTCGAGCCGCCCGCTCGAGGACGCCACCGCCCCCGGAGCGCCGCTGGGCGTGTCGATGGGCCGCCCCAACGCCGTGGTGCTCCTGGGCGCGGAGTCGCGCGAGGACTTCGAGGCCCTGAAGGTCGCCGAGGTGGTGCGGAACGCCTCCGGGCAGCTCGCCCTGGCCGACGCCTACGTGCCGCCCTGCCTGCGCGCCGGCGCCTCGCCCTTCCTCCAGGCCGGCCTGCGCGACCTCCTGACGAGGCTCCTCGCCAAGCAGCGAGACCTCGCCGCCTCCACCCGGCGCGGCGCCGACGCCACGCCGGCCGACCTGGCGCGGCTGCTCCAGCTCTCGGCGCTGGCCGCCCACGCGCCCGCCCTGGCCCACCTCGCCGAGGCCGCCGACGCCACGCCGCGCGAGCTCTACCTCTGGCTCGCCTCGCTCACCGGAGAGCTGGCGGCCCTGGCCGGCGAGGACCCCGGGAACCTGCCCAAGTTCGCCTACGCCGACCTCCGCTCCACCTTCGAGCCGCTGTTCCCGCGTCTCCAGACGCTCCTCGGCGGCCTGGCCGCGGCCCAGTACCTCCAGATCCCGCTCGAGGCCCGGGCGGGCGGCCTCTACCTGGGCCGCTTCCAGGAGGAGGCCGCCCTCCGCGCCTCCCTCTTCCTGGCGGTGAAGGCCGAGCTGCCCGAGCAGCAGGTCGTCGACGCCGTCCCCAAGCTCTGCAAGATCGCCTCCACCGCCGAGATCCAGGGGCTCGTGTCGGCGGCCGCTCCCGGCCTGCCGCTCCAGTGGCTCCCCCGCCCGCCCCCGCAGCTCCCGCCCCGGCAGGGCGTCCAGTACTTCGCCGTCAACACCGCCGGCCGGCACTGGCAGGGGGTCCTCACCAGCCGCGCCATCGCCATCTACCTGCCCCCGCCCTTCGAGCCGGCGCGGACCAGGGTCGAGCTCCTCGCCGTGCCCGGCGGGCCGGCGGCCGCCGCGGGCACCCCGGCGCCGCGAGTTCCGGACATCAAGAGGTTCTGAGCCGAGGGGGCACCCGCGAGGGGCTTTGCGTATCCGGGGGCGCGACGGGAGCATGGGCCGGGCGCAGGACGGGAGCTCGACGGCGGCGGGAGGGACGGAATGCAGCGCGTCACCGAGGTCACCAAGGACTGCTTCAACGCCATCGCCCAGCTTCGCCAGCTCGACGACGCCTCCCTGCCGCCGCCCGAGGCCCTGCACCGGCGTCTCCGGGGGTTCGTCGACGCGCTCATGCAGCGCGGCGCCCAGGCGGGCTTCGGGCGCGACGACGTGAACGACATCGCCTACGCGGTCGTGGCGCTGGCCGACGAGGTGGCGATGTCGAAGTCCGAGGAGCTGCGGGCCTACTGGGCGAGCCGCCAGCTCCAGCTCCAGTACTTCCAGGAGAACGTCGCCGGCGAGGGGTTCTTCACCCGCCTGGAGGGCGTGCGCCGCGACCCGCGCCGCGCCGAGGCGCTCCAGGTCTACTACATGGCGCTGCTCGTCGGCTTCCAGGGACGCTACCGGGTCCGCGGCGGCGAGCTCGAGCTCATGAACCTGGTGCAGGAGCTGCAGCGCGACCTCGCCCGCGGCCGGAAGACCGACGTCGAGACGCTCTCCCCGCGCGGCGAGCGGCCCGGCGAGCGCGTGGCCCGCGTCGGCCAGGTGCACTGGCTCCTCTGGGCCGGCCTGGGCGCGGGCTGCCTCGGGCTCCTCCTCTTCGTGGTCCTGCGCATCTGGGTCGGCTCCAGCGCCTCGGGCGTGGAGGCCAGCGTCGCCGCCGCCAACCTTCCCTAGAGAGGCAGGACCATGATCGCCGCTGCGATCCTCACCGCCCTCTTCCTCGCCCTCCTCTGGGCGGTGGTCCTGCTCCTCAAGCTCCCGGCCTGGATCGCGATCGCGGTCTCGGCCCTGGCGCTCGTCGCCTGGACCGGCGCCGTCGCCTGGCGCGCCTGGCGCGCCAAGAAGGCGGCGGGCGACATCGAGAAGGCGCTCGGCGCCCAGGCCGCGGCCCAGGCCGACGCGGTCCGGCCCGACCAGGTGGCCGAGATCGAGGCGATGCAGGCGGAGTTCCGGAAGGCGGTCTCGGCGCTGAAGGGCTCGAAGCTGGCCCGCGGCGGAAAGGACGCGCTCGCCGTCCTGCCCTGGTACATGATCATCGGCCCGCCCGGCGCCGGGAAGAGCACCGCGCTGCGGGCCTCGGGGCTCAAGTTCCCCTACCTGACGCAGCGGGGCGGCGTCCGCGGCGTCGGCGGCACCCGGAACTGCGAGTGGTGGCTCACCAACGACGCGGTGCTCCTCGACACCGCCGGACGCTACGCCACCGAGGACGAGGACCGCGACGAGTGGCTCGCCTTCCTCGACTCCCTGAAGCGCACCCGGCCGCGCCGGCCGGTGAACGGGCTGCTGGTGGCCGTCTCCATCGCCGACGTGGGCGCCGAGGCGGAGGAGCAGGCCGCGGAGCTGGGCCGGCTCATGCGCGAGCGGGTCGACGAGGTGCTCTCGCACCTGGGGATGGTGCTCCCCATCTACGTCCTCTTCACGAAGTGCGACCTCCTCCCCGGCTTCGTCGAGACCTTCGCCGACCTCCGCAAGGCCGAGCGCGGCCAGGTCTGGGGCTTCACCCTCCCCCTCGGCGAGACCGGCGAGAAGGGCGAGGTCTTCCGCGAGTACTTCGACGAGCTCATGGAGTCGCTCGAGGAGCGAGCCCTGTGGCGCATGGGCGACGAGCGGCTCATCGACGCCCGGGAGCGGGTCCGCGCCTTTCCGCAGCAGCTCGAGGCGGTGAAGGGGAACCTGGCCGCCTTCGTGGAGACGCTCTGCACCGAGAACGTCTACCAGGACACCCCCATCCTTCGCGGCGCCTACTTCACGAGCGGCACGCAGGAGGGGCGCACCATCGACCGGGTGATGGCCTCGATGGCCGAGGCCTTCGGGGTCCGGCCGCAGGTCTCGGCCCCCGAGCCGGTGGTGGAGGCGAAGAGCTACTTCCTCCGCGACGTCTTCGCCAAGGTCCTCTTCCCGGACCAGGACGTCGCCGTCCGCAGCGCCAAGGCGGTGAAGAGCGAGCGGCTCCGGACGGCGATCGTCGCCGGGGCGGGAGCCCTGGTCTTCCTGGTGGTGATGTTCTTCCCGGTGCGCTCCTTCCTCCTCAACCGCGAGCTGGCGCTCTCGACCGGCGAGGTCGTGGCCGAGGTGGCGGCGGCGCTGAAGGCGCAGAAGGGCGCGCCGCCCATCGACAAGCTCGAGCCGCTGCGCGAGCGGCTGGCGCTCCTCGTCGCCCACCGCGACGGGGGCGCCCCGCTCTCCATGCGCTTCGGGATGTACCGGGGCGAGGAGCTCCTGCCCCACGTCCAGCGCTTCTACGCCCAGGCGGTGCGCCGCCTGGTGCTCGACCCGGTCTTCAAGGAGGACGTCGAGGCGATGGACGCCTTCCTGCGGCGCTGGGAGGCCGCCGCCGGAGCGCCGCCCGCGGCCGACCACGCCCGCTACTACGACAAGCTGAAGATGCACCTCCTCCTCACCGCCCCGCGCGGAGCCGCCGAGCCCAGGCTGGGCGAGGCCGAGGGGGCCTTCGTCGGCGAGCAGGTGGCCGAGCGCTGGACGCGGCGCTGGAGCGCCGCCGCCACTCCGGCCGCGGCGCAGCACCTGTCCGGCGGCGCAGCGCTCTACGTGAAGCTCCTCTCCTCCGACGCCACCCTGGCGCTGCCGCGCTACGAGGACCTGGTGCGCCGGCTCCGCCGCGTGCTGGCGCGGGTGCCGCCGGCGACGCTGGCGGTGGAGAAGCTCCTGGTGCTCGCCGACGGCAAGGGGATGGAGGTCGGCGTCCAGGCGGCCTTCGGGGGCCCCATCCCCTCGGTGCGCTCCCGCAGCACGGTCCGCGGCGCCTTCACCCGCCGCGGCTACGACGAGATCCTGAAGGCCCGGCTCGAGGACCCCGCCGGCCTCCTCGAGCCCTGGGTGCTGGCGCTGGAGCAGAAGGACGCCGAGGCGGTGCTGCTCCGCGAGGTGCAGCGGCTCCGGACCGTCTACTTCTCGCGCTACATCGACGAGTGGCGCCGCTTCATCGACGGCATCGAGATCGCCCCGTCCGGCGGGCGCGACGCCGCCCTCACCCTCCTCCAGGACCTCACCCGCGGCGAGCCGCCGCCCATGGGCCGGCTCTTCCGCGTCGTCTCGCACAACACCCGCATCGCCGGGGCCGTGGGCCGCGCCGGCGAGGGCGTGGTCGACCGGCTGCGGCGGTCCCTGGGCGCCACGCCGGCGGGCCAGGCGGTGGGCGCCGTCGCCGCGCGCGACGACCGCGAGGAGCGGGTGGTGGGCCCGCTCGAGGTGGAGAAGGCCTTCGGGAGCTTCACCTCCTTCGCCGTCGCCCCCGACCAGACCGCGGCGGCGGCCGCGGGTGGCCAGGCCGCCCCCCCGCCGAAGAACCTGCCCATCGACATCTACCAGGAGCAGCTCACCTTCGTCCGCGATGCGCTGCAGACGGCCATCGAGGGGGGCGAGTCCGCGCCGCTCCTGGGGCGGGTCCAGGGCGCTCGCACCCGCGTCCGCAGCCTCATCGACTCGCAGGAGGTCGGCTTCCGGCCGCAGCTCGAGCGCATCCTCTGGCCGCCCATCGAGGCCGCGTCCTCGACGTCGCTGGGGGTGGCCGCGGCGGGGGCGAGCCAGAAGTGGTGCGCGGCGGTCTTCGGCCCCTACCGGCGGACGCTGGCGAGCCGCTACCCCTGGAACCGCGACGGCGACGACGCCGCGCTCGCCGACGTCGCCGCCTTCTTCGGCCCCGCCGGGCTGGTGTGGGGCTTCTACAACGAGGCGCTCCGCACCGAGGTGCAGCGCGCCGGCGACGGCTTCCAGTTCGCGCGCCAGCTCGGCGGCGGCAGCGGCTACCGGTCCGACCTGCTCGTGTTCCTCAGGAAGGCGCAGGAGGTCACGACCGTCCTCTTCCCGCCCAACGCCCCCGAGCCGGCGGTCGGGTTCTCGGTCCGCATCCGGCCCACGCCCAAGGTGGCCTCGATCGTCCTCGAGGTGGACGGCCAGCGCTTCGAGTACTTCAACGGGCCGGAGGAGTGGCGCAAGATGACCTGGCCGGCGCAGGGGCGGGCGCCGGGCGCGCTGCTCCGGGTCCGCGCCGCCAACGGGCGCGAGGAGACGCTGCAGCAGGACGGCGAGTGGGGGCTCTTCCGCCTCCTCGAGGCCGGCCAGCCGCGCGGCGAGCCGGGCCTGCGCGACTTCGCCATGAGCTTCAACTTCCCCTCGATGGGCGTGCAGGTGGTGGTGGACTTCCGCCCGGCGCGCAGCGAGTCGCCCTTCTTCGGGAGCGGGCGCGGCGGCGGCCGGCCGCGCCTCCTCGCCCCGTTCCGCTCGGGCTTCGCCGTTCCGGCGAGCATCGGCAGGAGCGGCCCCCCGTGCACCTCGCGGGACCTCCTTCGGCGCCATCGGCTTCTTCGGGAAGACCGCCCCCCAGGGCGACTTCGTGCGCCTGGGCGTCGCCGACGAGCAGGC
>DATBLK010000119.1:0-2889 GCA_036555405.1 Anaeromyxobacteraceae bacterium | reverse complement strand
AGAGCTCGCCCTCGTAGAAGCGCAGCTCCCGGCGGATGACCTTCTCCCGCGTCTTCAGGTTGCCCACCACCTCGATGCGCTCGAAGCGGACCTTCTGGCCCGGCTGCACCTCGTAGCTGAGGTCGATGATCCGGGTCTTGGGGTCGACGCTGGTCAGTGGATTGACGTTGGCGTAGGCGTAGCCGTCGTCGCGGTAGAGGTCGGCGAGGGCGGTGATGTCCTTCGCCACCTTGGACCGCGAGAAGACCTCGCCGCCCCGGACCCGGGTGAGGGAGGCCACGGCCGGCCTGGGGTAGAGCAGCTCGCCGGCGAGCTCGACCTTGCCGACGGTGTAGCGCTCCCCCTCCTCGACCCTGATGGTGAGGTAGAGGAAGCGCTTGTCGGGCGAGAGGGCCACGCTGGGCTTGCCCACCTTCACGGTGACGTAGCCGCGGTCCTGGTAGACGAACTGGACCGCCTGGAGGTCGCGCTGGAAGACGTCCTCCTTGTAGGTGCCGGCCGACGAGAGGGCGGAGAGGAACCCCCCCTCCTGCGTCTGCATGTAGGCGAGGAGGTCGTCGCGCGGGACGTTCTCGTTCCCGACGAAGGCGATGCGCTTCACCAGCACCTTGGCCCGCTCCTGCACCACCAGGACCACCGCCACCTGGTTGTCGGGCCGCTCCTCGAGCCTCGAGGAGACCTCGGCGAGGTAGTAGCCCTTCTCCACGTACTTCTCCTGGATCTTCTTCACGCTGCGGCGGACCGCGGCCAGGTCGAGGATCGAGAAGGTCTTCACCTCGATGGTGTCCTTCAGGTCCTCGCTGGAGAGCTCCTCGTTCCCCTCGATGCGCGCCTCGGTGACGGCCGGCTTCTCCGCGACGCGGAAGACGACCGTCGGGCGCCGCGGGTCCCCGCGAAGCAGGACCTCGGCGTCGGCGAAGAAGCCCAGCTTCATCACCGCGCGCACGTCGGCGTCGATGCGCGCCTCGTCGAGCGGCTCGCCCGCGCGCGTGGAGACGGCCGCCTTCACCGCGTCGACCTCGACGCGCCGCGTCCCCTCCACCTCCACCGCCGCCACCACCGCGCCGCCGTCGGCAGCCCGTACCGGCGCGCCGAGCGCGAGTCCGAGCAGAACCGCCGGCCCCAGGATGCGCCTCACGAGGCGGCGGAATGTATCGGAGGGTGGCGACACGCTTCAAGGAAAACCGTTTCAGCGATGGGACCCGGCGAGGACGCCGTCCTGGAGCCGGAGCCTCCGCGGCAGCCCCTGCGCCAGCCGCTCGTTGTGGGTCACGACCACGGCGGTGATGCCCAGCCGCGCGTTCAGGTCGGCGAGGAGCGCGTGGATGCCCTCGGCGGTGGCCGGGTCGAGGTTCCCGGTGGGCTCGTCGGCGAGGAGGAGCCGCGGCCGGAGGCACAGGGCCCGGGCCAGCGCCACCCGCTGCTGCTCGCCCCCGGAGAGCTCGCCGGGCAGGTGCCGGGTGCGCGCCGCCAGCCCGACGACCTCCAGCATCTCCTGCGCCGCGCGCCGCGCCTCGGTGCGGGGCACCCGGCGGACCAGCGCCGGCATCATCGCGTTGTCGAGGGCGTCGAACTCCGGGAGGAGATGGTGGCTCTGGAAGATGAACCCCACCTCGGCGTTCCGGAAGGCGGCGCGGCCGGCCTCGTCGAGCGCGAAGATCTCCTGGCCGTCGAAGCGCACCGAGCCCGACGAGGGGGCGTCGAGCGCGCCGACGACGTTGAGGAAGGTGCTCTTCCCCGAGCCGGAGGGCCCGGTCAGGGCGACGAGCTCGCCGGGGGCGATGTCGAGGTCGACGCCTCGCAGCACCTCCACCCGCCGCGGCTCCCGGCCGCCGGCCTCGGGAGCCATGAGGTAGGTCTTCCGCAGGCCGCGGATGGAGACCAGGGGGCTCATCACTCGGCCCGGAGCCCCTCCACCGGCTCGAGCCGCGCCGCCTTGCTCGCCGGGTAGAGCGTCGCCAGGTACGAGAGCGCCACCGCGAGCAGCGCCACCAGGGAGAACTCCAGCGGGTCCATGCGCACCGGGAGGTTGGAGATGTAGTAGACCTCGGGGTCGAGGGGAATCCCGACGCGGTCGATGAACAGGCAGGTCCCCAGGCCGAGGATGAGGCCGAAGGCGGTGCCGACCGCGCCGATGGCGAGCCCCTCGGCCACGAAGATCTTCATCACCGAGGGCAGGCCCGCGCCCATGGACTTCAGCACCGCGATCTCCCGGCGCTTGTCGAGCACCTGCATGACCAGGGTGGCCACGATGATGAAGCTGGCGACGAGGACGATGAAGCCGAGGATCACCGCCATCACCACCTTCTCCATCATCAGGGCCGAGAAGAGGTTCCGGTTCAGCTCGCCCCAGTCCCGGACGCGGTAGGGGAAGCCCTCGAGCCTGGCCAGCACCCCGCGCATGACCGGCCGCGCCGCGTCGACGTCGCGCACCCGCAGCTCGAGCCCGGTGACCGAGGCGCCGGCGCCGAAGAAGCGCTGTGCGTCGGCGAGCCTGAGGTAGGCGAACTTCATGTCGTACTCGAAGAACCCGCAGTAGAAGACCGCGGCCACGCGGAAGGGGCGGCTCCGCGGCTGCGGGCCGGCGGGCCCGAGGTCGCCGAAGGGGGAGACCAGCTGCACCACGTCTCCCACGAAGACCCGCAGGGCGCGCGCCATCTCGCGCCCCACGGCGATCCCGGGCAGGGTCTCCCCGGGGCGCGGCGCCGCGGAGGCCTCGCGGCCCGCGGGGATCTCCTCGGGCCGGTCGAGCCACTCCAGCTTGCCCTCCTCCACGTTGCGCGGCAGGTCGATGACCGCGCCCACTCCGCCGGGATCGACCCCCTTCACCATGGCGCCGGCGTACTGCTGGCCGGCCGAGATCATGACCTCCCCGTAGAGGAACGGCGT
>DATBLK010000103.1:0-34592 GCA_036555405.1 Anaeromyxobacteraceae bacterium | reverse complement strand
GATGAGGGCGTTGCCGAGGTTCTTCAGCTTCGCCCCGCAGGGCTTCTCGAAAGCGTCGGAGTCGGTCTTGAAGACGCACTGGTTCTTGCGCCCCTCCTCGAGGAGGCGCTTGTTCACCTGCTTCTCCAGCCTGGCGACCGCCGCTCCGCCGGCGGCCTTCTTGGCGACGTCCCAGGCCTGCTGGGCGGCCGCGGGCCCGGCGACGGCGAGGGTGAACAGGGCGGCGAGCGTTCTCATGGGTGACCTCCGGTGCGGACGGATCTCCTTACTCCCGGCCGGAGGCGAGGGGAAGCGCCCTCCTCTCGGCTCGCGCGCGGGCCCGCGCCCGGCGCACGGGACCCGGGCGTTGTCGCACCCGGGCGCCGACGCTATGCTTCCACGAGCCATGGCGGCCCCGAAGAAGCGCGTCTTCCTCAGCTACGCCGCGGACGACAAGCAGGCCGCGGAGCAGCTCGCCGAGGGGCTGCGCGGCCAGTCCCTCGAGGTCTGGACGGACGCGCTGCTCGTGCCCGGAGAGAACTGGGCGGCGGGGATGGCCGATGCCCTCGGGCAGTCCGACGCGATGGTCGTGCTCCTGACGCCCAGGTCGGTGGAGTCGGAGTGGGTGAGGCGGGACATCGACTACGCCCTCTCCTCGAAGCGCTTCGAGCGCCGCCTCATCCCGGTCGTGATCGGCGGCGAGCGCGCGCCGTGGCTCGCCAAGGCGCCGTGGGTGCTGAGGAAGCTGCAGATGGTCACCAGCCCCAGCGCGGCCAAGGCCAGCAAGCTGGTGGCCGACGCTCTCAAGAAGGCGGGCTGACCGGATGAAGGGGAAGAAGGCCTTCCTCTCGCACGCCAGCCAGGACCGTTCCTTCGCATCGCGGCTCGCGGCCACGCTCGAGCGCCACGGCGTCTCGGTCTGGTACAGCGCGGACGCCGTCCGAGGGTCGCAGGAGTGGCAGAACGAGATCGGTCGCGCGCTCGGATCCTGCCGCTGGTTCCTCCTCCTCGGAACCAGGGCGGCCTGCCGGAAGCCGAAGGGCAAGCCCTGGTGGGTCCGGCGCGAGGTGATCTACGCGCTCGGGAACCGGAGGTACGAGGGGCGAATCGTTCCGCTCCTCCGCGAGAAGGCCGACCTCGGCAGGCTCTCCTGGTTCCTGCCCCAGATCCAGTACGTCGACTTCCGGCGCGACTACGACGAGGGCTGCAGGCGCCTGCTGCAGACCTGGAACAAGGCCTACCGGAAGTAGGGCCTCGCTCGAGGCGGGCGCGCCGCCCCGGGGCGCCGTCAGGCCGTGTCCGGCTCGAGCCGGCGCAGCACGCCCTCGGTGGAGATGGGCTCGGGCTCGCCCTCGCCGTCGAAGAAGAGCAGGTCGCTCGAGGTCGCGCGGTCCCCCTCGAGGTCGACGCGGGCGAAGGTCGCAACCTGCCGGCGGTACCTGGCGATGTCGTTCGTCCGCACCGCGGCCAGGAAGGCCCGGAGCGCCGCCCGGCCCTCCTTCTCCGAGCCCTGGTAGATGGACGTCGGAATCCGCATGAGGTCGGCCCAGGTGCCGGTGTTGAGGTAGGTGGCCTCCCCGGGCGCCGCCTCCAGCCTCACGCGCTTCGCCTGGTGGGTGTGACCGAAGACCACGACGCGGTGGCCGCTCGCGGCGAGGGCCCGGGCCGGCTCCAGGTAGAGGCTCGCCTCCGAGCCGACGTCGAAGGTGGCCTGGTCCTTCTCCTGCCTCTTCCGGAACGCCCGCAGGAGCAGCGCCGACTCGAGGTCCTCGACCAGCCCCTCGGCGACCGCGCCCGCCGCGAGCTCGTCGGCGAGCGCGATGGCGTCGTCGTCCGGGTACGGCGGGGCCGGGGGCGGCGGCCCCCGGGGACGCCCGCCGGGCGCGGCGGCGACCGCCTCGAGGTCTCCCGCCCGCGGCCCTCGCGGCCCGATCCGAGCCTGCCGCCACGCCGCCCGGGTGCCCTCGGCGATGGCCCTTCCGGCGCGGGTCCAGAGACCCGGATCGAGCACCGCCAGGATGGGGAGGGCGCCTCCGGTCTCCGGCTTGAGGAGGTCCACGAAGGCGTACTTCGCCTTGATCCGGTTCATCACCTGGGCCACGAGCTCGCTTCCCGGCTGCGGGGCGAACGGCCCCGCCGGCTGCCCGCGCGAGAGCCGGGAGCGGACGCGGCGGAGCCCGTCGTGCGACACCGCGTTCCACCCCTCGTACCGGTTTCCGTGCTCGACGAGGAGCTCGCCCAGCGCGAAGGCCTCCCCGTCGTAGAGGAAGGCGACGCGGCCGCCGCTCGGCGCGATCCGGTCGAGGAGGCGGCGCCGCACGCGCGGGAGGGACAGCTCCACGTCGTGGTTGCCGAGGAGAAGCGTCAGCGCGACCGAGCCCGCCACCAGGTCGGAGAGCGCGTCCCACGCCGCCCTCGTCCGCTCGAGGATGCGCTCCAGCTTGTCGAGCGCCAGCGCCTCGTCCGCGGCGAAGGCGCTCCAGGTCCACTCCGCCCGGGGCCTCGCCTCGTCGTCCGGCTCGGCGAGGAAGTCGACGACGTCGCCGGCGAGGACCAGGTGGACCTGCCGGCTCGCCCGGCGCAGGGTGCCGGCCCAGCGGAGGAAGGCCGCCAGCCGGTCCACGCCGGGCGGGGTGCACATCTGGAACCCCTCGGGCCCGCCGAGGTGGAGGTCGGAGATCACCAGCACCGTCGTCTTCATGGCTCGAGCCCCGCCCCCCGGATCAGATCCCCATCCTGTAGAACAGCCACCCGAAGAAGCGGTTGGCCGCGCTCGGGTTCTCTCCCGTCCTGACGAAGAAGGCCCGGCGCACCGGATTGGTGAGCTGCCGCAACCCGCGCATCCACCAGCTCCGGTTCTTGTGCTGGAAGTGGGTCTCGTCCATCTGGGCGGCGGCCGCGTACATGAGGTTGCCGAAGAAGTGGTCGGCGTCGACCCCCTTGTTGGTGAAGAGCGTCAGCGCCACGGGCACGTTGAGCCAGGGCCGGTACGGGCTGGAATCGCCCACCAGCCGGATCTCGGGCTTGCCGGAGGCCTCCACCGCGAGTCGCAGGTACGGGCTGATCATGGGATCGATACCCATCTTGCTCGCGCCCACCCAGTCGACGGCCACCAGGTCGGCGCCGCCCAGGACGGTCCGGGTCTCGTTGGGCGCGGGGTCGGCGAAGATGCCGAAGGGCCCGTCGGCGCTGAGCCAGGCGTCGACGAGCCCGTAGTCCACCGGGAAGGCCGCGAGGTACTCGAGGGTGGTCTCGTAGATGCCGCGCCTGCAGTGGTACTCCTTGAACTTGTTGGCGAGCGGGAGCGCCCCGTAGATGTTCTTCAGGGTGAGCGTGTAGAAGGCGTAGGCGTGGGTCTTGTTCTTCGCGAACGAGATCCGGAAGCCGGCCTCGCGCCAGGCCCGCGACACGGGGTGCTCGCCGAGGTGCGGCCCCAGGTGGCGCCGCTCGTCGGCGTCGAGCGTCATGTCGACGACCTCGTATCCGGCGCTCCCGTCGTAGCCGAGGTAGTCGGCCACCTCGCGGACGCTTCGCCGGTCGAAGTACTCGCCGTAGGTCGACTGGGCCTCGACGACCTGGATGCGCTCGAAGCCGCGCGCCCGCAGGCGCCGCACCAGGTGGTGGACCAGCGCCGGGTCGGTGTAGGTCGAGCGGTCGCGCTTGTCGTAGGCGAACATGAAGTTCGGCTTCACCGCGATGGCGAAGTCCCGCCGCGAACTCGCCGAGGTCGCCCACCTCGCCTCGAGCAGCGCGTCGAACCCGGTCTCGTCGAGCACGCGGTCGAGCGCCCGAAGCGGATCGTCGCCGCGGATGCTGGCCACGGTGACCTTGCGGTCGGAGTGCACCGCCTCGAGCCGCAGGAGGCTCATGTCCTCCTCGAGGGCCAGGCAGCGCTCGCCGCCCGGGTCCAGGACCTCGACGATGCGCCTCTGGAACACGGCGGTGGGGAAGTGGTCGTTGTTCACCTCCACCACCGGGTCGCCGAGCTTGCGCAGGAGCGGCGCCCGCTCGGCGGGCGCTCCCGCCGGGGCGAGGGGGTGGACCGTGAGCTTGCCTCCCTCCAGCCGCATCTCCGACGAGGCCGCGCGCGAGACGACCGAGCCGAGGAAGGCGGTGAGCCGGTCCCTGCCCCAGCGCTCGCGCGCGTCGCGCAGGGTGCGCGAGTGAATCTGCACGCGCGCCGCCCGGCTCCCCGGCCGCACCGCGCACAGGTAGCCGTAGAGCGTCTTCGGGTCCTTCACGTTCCGGAAGGTTCCGCGCTCGGCCTCGCCGAAGCCGAGATCGGCGAGGACCGCCAGCTCCCCGACGCCGCGCTCGCCGAGGACCCTGAGGGTCCCCGAGCGCGGCGTCACGCCGTGCGGCGTGATGAAGATGCCCATGGGGTTCGTGCCCGGCAGCTGGTCGCGCAGCTCCTTCGCCAGCCTCGACGAGAGCCTGCGCACCAGCCCCGGCACGAGCGGGAAGACGACGTTCACGGCGTCGTGGGGCCGGGCCTCGAACGCGAGCTCCAGCTCCGCGTCGCACCGGGCGAGGTGGGGAGCGCCGGCGCGCATCTGCGTGAAGGACGCCGCGAATCCGTCGCCGATGGCGAAGAGCGGACCGCGATACCGGTAGGCGCCGCCCGCGACGTCGAGGAAGAGGCCCTCGAGCGTCCGGTCGGTGATTGCGAAGCGCCGCCAGCCGCCGCGCCCGTCCCCGACGGCGAGGAGCAGGTCGGAGAAGAGCTCGCCGTCGCCCCAGGGGAAGCCGCGGTCGTGCACGCCGGAGACCAGGAAGAAGGGGACCGCTGTCCCGTCGGCGCGCCGCGCCCGGCCCGAGACGACGATGTTCTCGTAGCGGGTGTCGTAGAGGAGCCGCTCGTCCCGCAGGTACTCGTCCCGGAGCGCACCCCAGGCGAACGAGGTGAAGGCGGCGTAGGCCGCGACCTTCTGGGCGAGCGAGCGCGCCCCCTCGACGTCCATCGAGGCCAGGAGCGCCGGGGCCTCGCGGAGATCGAAGCGCAGCTCCCCGGCCGCGTACACCGGCGCCTGCTCGCCCTCGCCGGCGTGCACCGCCGTGAAGAGCGTGGTCATGTCGGCGACCACGTCGAGGCCGGCGTCGTCCCGGACGTCCTTGTGACCCCGAAGGAAGAAGGTGCGGCCGTCCTGCGCGCTGAAGCGGAAGGCGTAGGTCATCCTCCGGGTGCCGCTCGCTCCCTCCACCGCGAAGAGGTTGAAGCGCCCGTCCCGGATGGGAAGGGTCCCGCCGAGGGGGGCGAAGGTCACCGTCCCGGAGAGCTCCGCCTCGTGCTCGGCGACGCGGAGGAATTCCCCCAGGCTGGCGATGCGGATCTCGACGTCGAAGCGGAGCGGCGTGCCCCGGCGCCGCCCCAGGGCGGCGCCGGCGGAGGGATCGGCCTCGCCCACGCCGACGTGTCCGGCCATCGCCTCGCGGAAGCGGAAGCCCAGCCGGTCGAGGCCGCGGTGGGAGGTGCCGTCGCCCACGGTTCAGGTCACGGTTCCCGGTCCTCGCCCTCGAGGAGCAGGACGGAGCTGCGCAGCGGGCGCGAGAAGGCCATGGGCTTCCTCCCGGAGTGGAGAGGGATCATCCTCGCTCCGGCGGCGAGCCGCGAAGCATCCCCTTGGGCTCCCCCGACCGGGGACGAGTCTCACCTCGAGGGTCGGCTGCCCCCCTCCCCGGCCGAGGACCGCGCCAGCGACTTCCTGAGGCGCTCCGCCGTCGACTTCCGCGACGGATCCCCCCGGATGTCGAGCGCGTTCGCCGCCCACGCGGATTCGAGCGCTCGCCGGGCCTCGCGCCTCTGCTCGGCCGAGAGAGCGGCCTCCATCTCGGACAGGGCCGCGAGCGCCTGGAACTGCTCGAAGGCCGCGCCCGGCAGGGGCGACTCGATGGACTGGAGCACGAGCGGCAGATGGACCGGGGCCGGCGCGCTGCGGATCAGGGCGAGCGCGGCGACCCGGGATCCCTCCGGGTCCTCCGCCCCGCGGTGGAGGTCCGCGACGGCCTTCGGGTCGAGCTCGAGCCCGGCGGCGGCGACCTGCATCTTCCACGCGAGCTGGGCCATCCTGGTCGTCCTCTGAGGCCCGGCCGGCAGGCTGCCCCGGAGCGCGGTGTAGTCCTTCGCCAGCCCCCGCAGCCGCGACAGGACCTCCCCGCCGACGGCGCAGGTCTTCTGCTCCCGGTAGGTCTGCCCGCGCGCGACGTACACGTCCGGCCTGACGCCGGGCTGTTCCACCGCGCGCCGCGCGGTCTCGCGGGCGGCCTCGGCGGTCGCCAGTCCTCCGTAGGCGGTGACCAGGTACTCCCGCCCCTGGAAGCTGCCGCGCAGGAGCTTGAGGTCGCCCTTCCGGAAGTCGCGCCCCAGGGCGCTTGCCATGGCGCGCGCCGCCGCAGCGTAGCTGTCCACCGCCTTCGGGCAATCGGTGTCGTTGCTCAGGACCACGTAGAACCGTCCCGCGCCCCCGGAGGGCTCCGCCGCCTTCGCGGCGCTGCCGAGCGTCCCCTGGGCGAACCAGATGTCGAACTTCCTGTCGCGGGTCCTGCGGTCGAGCTTGTACAGCGTCGCCTGGATGGGCAGCGTCTCGCCCACCAGGTATGCGTTCAGGAGCGCCGCGATCCGTTCCGCCTCCTGGCGATCCGCGGACCGGAAGTAGCGGACGTCGGACTGGGTCGCGGGCTCCTTCCGGTCTATCCCGCTGACCCGGATCCCGCTCTCCTCGAGGCGGCGGGCGATCTCCTGCGCCCGGGGGCGCTGGTCCTCGGCGCTGAGGTACAGGTGGATGGTGACCGGAGAGCTCCCGGCCCCGGCCGGCGTGCCCACCGCCTTCACCAGGCCGCTCGAGAGCTGCGCCAGGAGCTGCCGGTTCTTCTCCTGGAGCTCGGCCTTCTCCTTCTCCAGGGAGTCCTTCTGCGCCTCCAGGCGCTCCTTCTTCGCCTGGAGGTCGGCCTTCTCCAGGCGCTGGGTCTTCGCCTCTTCCTCGAGGCGCACCGCGCCCACGCCCGCCAGGGCATAGAGGACGCTCAGCACGGCGAGCGCGGCGACCGCCAGCCGGCGCCGCCGCCGCTCCTTCTTCGCGAGGGCCCGCGCCTGCTCCGCCTCCCGCTCCAGGGTCTCCTCCCTCGCGCGCCGGGCCCGGTCGACCGCGTCGGCGCTCGCCTGCACGAAGTCCTGCTCCAGGTCGGACAGGTCCGGGAAGCGCCGGGCCTCCTGGAGCTGCCAGCCGGTGAGCAGGCCCTCCTCCGGCCTCCCGCTCGCCTCCCATCGCCCGGCCGCCTGGGCGAGCGCGAGGCGCTGCCGCCGCTCGACGCGCTTCTGGTCGATCCACCCCACGAGCCGCGGCCAGTTCCGCACCAGCGCCTCGTGCTTGAGCTCGACCACGTCGCCCGGCGAGACGCGGATGAAGTCGTACCGCGCCAGGAGGTCGAGCACCGCCTCGGTGTTCGCCTTGCCCGCCCGGAGCACCTGGCTGCGCCGCACCGGCTGGCGGTAGGCCTCCAGGAGCTCGTCCACGCGCACCAGCTCGAGCAGGATGCGACGCACCTCGTCCTGCGTCTCGGGCGCCAGGCCGTCGTGGAAGCGGTCGGCGGCCGCCCGCAGGGCGTGGAGGGGGTCGCCGACCTCGCCGTAGACCTCCCAGGTGATGCGGTTCCGGCGGCGGTGGTCCCACAGGGAGCGAAGCGTGAACTGGAGCAGGGGCAGCGCCGCGGGCTGGCCCAGCACCTTCTTCACCAGGTCGTCCACGATGCCGGCCTGGAAGTGGAGGTTCGCGAGGCTCGCGGGGCGCTCGGCGGCGGCGCGGAGCTCGTCGTAGCTCATGGGCCGCATCGAGTACCAGGCCTGGTCGAGGTGCGGCGCCAGGGCTCGCAGCTCCACCATCCGCGACCTGAACTCCTCCCGCATCGTCAGGAGGACGCGGTGTCCCCCCCCGGCCGCGATGAGCCGGGCCAGGCAGGCGACGAGCACCTCGCGATCCGCCGCGCCCGCCAGCGTGAACACCTCCTCGAACTGGTCGATGGTGACGAGGGTCGCGGGCGCCCCGGCGCCGCCCAGCGCGGCGAGGAGCGCCCCGGGGTCGCCGCGCAGCCTCTCCACGTCGGCGGCCGCGGTCCCCGCCGCCTCTCCCTCGCCCCGGACCGCGGCGACCAGCGCCTCCAGCGCGGCGATGCCCGGGACGAAGGGAGGGAGGACCCGGAGGGGCGGGCCCTGGCTGCCGGCGAGCGCGGGAAGCACGCCCCCCATGACGAGCGACGACTTCCCGCTGCCGGACGCGCCCAGGACCACGACCAGCGGCGTGGCGCGGATCTGGCTCGCGAGCGCGCGCGTGTCCCCCTCCCGCCCGAAGAAGTAGGTGGGCGACCGGAAGGCCTCGAGCCCGACGTAGGGACAGTCCTCGTCCCGGAGGACCGGGAGCTGCGCCCCGTCGAACCGGGCCAGGCGAGCATCCACGGCTCCCCGGCCGGCCTGCCGGCGCGCGACCGCCCAGTAGTCGAGCAGCACCTGGCAGGCGGTGCGGTCCTTCACCTCGTCCAGGAAGACGCCGGTCGCGGCACCGCGCTCGAGGAACGCCCGGATCTCCTCCTCGTGCCGCGCCAGCGCGGCCGCCTCCGCCGCGGCGCTCGCGTCCTCGCCCACCTCGGCGTCGATCGCTTCCAGGAGACCCTCGTGGCCCGCCCGCAGCTCCGCCGCGCTCGCGAAGGGCGCCGCCTGGCCGGTCTGCACCGCGTCAGCCATGTCACCTCCCCGCCGTCCGGCCACCCCGCGCGCCGGCGCTGGGGTCCTCACGGCGCCGGGGCGCGAACCATCTCCAGGACCATCTCCAGCGGCTGGCTCACCTCGCCGAGCCGGAGGGAGAACTCCTTCAGGCCCGCGTCCACGTCCCGGAACACCGTGCTCACCACCCTGAAGTACTCGCGGAGCAGGTCCAGCGCGGCCGCGGCGTCGGCCCGGGCCACCGCCCCCTCCACCTCCGCCTCGCTGGCGGCCAGGTCCTCGCCGGCGCCGGCCAGCTCGGGGGTGAAGGCCGGCGCGGGGAGCCTGGACCGGACCTTCTTGATGCGCTCCCACTCCGAGGGCACCGCGTCCGGGCGGATGCCCGCGACGCACACCGCCCGCAGCTTGCTGTCGAGCGACTGGACCCGGGCGTGCTCGTCCACCCGGCCCGCGAGCTCGTCCCGGAGGCGGTGGAGGGCGTCGATGCCCTCGACGAGCGGAGCGAGCTCGGGACCCCGGCCGGCGGGAGCGGACGGCAGCTCCCGGCGGACCGCGTCGAGGAGGTCGACCAGGCGGTCCAGGCTGAGCTCGCTCGTCGCCTCCGAGATGCCCCAGTCCAGGCTCGGAGACAGCCGGGTGAGGAGGAGCTCCAGGTCTGCCAGCAGCACCTCGCGCGCCTGGGCGCCGCCCCCCTCGACGGCCGCCTCGAAGTCCTCCTGCGCGCGCTCCAGCAGGTCGACGACCTGCCGCTGCAGCACCGGGGCCATCTCGCGGCCGCGGAGCGCGTCCTGGATCCGCCGCACCGCCCCGGCGAACTTCACCTTGAACGGTCGAAGGCGACCGGCCGCCCCTCCGGCCTGCATGGGACGGAGGCACTCGAACTCGACGACGTGCAGCTCGTCGTGGACCGTCTTGTAGAGCTCGAGCTTGCCGACCTGGCGGTAGGTGTTCTCGATGACCTCCCGGGAGCGGCTCACCGCCTCCGCCACCGCCGGAACGCCGGCGACGAGCTCCCGGAGGAGGTGGAGCCCGGTGCTCGCGGCGGCGACGTCGTCGAGGGGGCGGAGGGGCGTGAGCTTCACCAGGTCGGCGACCAGCGTGCCGACGTCGAAGGCCCAGCGGTCGTCGCTCAGCTCGGCCCACTGGCGCCTGGCCAGCGGACGGAGGTCCTCCGGGAGCCGGTCGGTCTCGGGAAACGACATCTCGCCGAGGAGGACGGGGACGACCGGGATCCCGCGGCGCAGGGCGGCGGCGATCTCGTTCCGGACCCAGTCGTCGGGCACGTCCAGCCGGCGGCGCCCGTCGGAGCGCCTGCACTCGAGCCAGTCCGGCCCCATCAGCGCGAGGAGCGCGTCGCAGCCGGCGAGCGCGTCCGCGAGGGTCCGCTCGAAGTCCGCTCCGCGCGGGATCCCGCCCTCGATGTCCATGAACACCCGGGCCCTTCCGAAGCGGGCGGCGAGATGGTCGAAGAGCCGCCCGGCCCAGCCGCGCGCATCGGTCCGCCGGTAGCTCAGGAACAGCCCGGGCATCCGCGGGCTCCTCAGTCACGTGTCGTGGCCCAGACTATCCTCGACAGCCAGGTCCGCAACTTCGGCCACTCCGCCCGCTCCATGTACAGCTCCGCCAGCCGCTTCACCCGGTCCGCCGCGTCCTGCGCGCCGGGCAGGCCGCCGAGCTTCTGGGCCGTGGTCTTGCCGCCGTGCCACCGGTCGAGCTCGGCGTGCTGCGCGTGGTCCTGGCTCGTGTAGCAGAAGAAGCGGCGGATCTTGCCGCGGCGGGTCGCGTCGATCGCCACGCGCTCCGCGTGGCCGCCGGCGTAGGAGTCCTCCACCAGGTGGCAGAGGCTCCCCAGGGCGCGGAAGGGAACGAGCTCCGGCCGGCAGGAGAAGAGCGCGGCCACGTTCTCCGGGTACCGGCCGGCGCTCGGGAACATGCCCGACTGCGAGCCCCACCGGTCCCGGGTGGCGCCGGGAAGGACGTTCCCGAGCGCGACCTCCCAGCAGAACTCGGCCCAGCCGAGCATGGCCCCGAGCGTCCGCGCTCGCGCCTCGCGGTCGAACGAGGCCATGGCGTGAAGGTACTGCAGGTCGCCGAAGTGCGAGCGCCCGAGGAGCCCCTCCTGCGGCTCGATGGGCCGCTTTCCGGAGGCGAAGAGCTCGAAGCTCTTGAACCGGACGGCGAAGAGGAGCCCGGTCGACTTCACGAAGGGTCTCGATGGGTCGCCGTCGTCGAAGAGAAGGCACTCGGGGTCGTCGTTCCAGAAGACGCCCCGGAGGATCTGCTCCCGGTTCTCCTCGGGGTAGCCCGCGGCCTCCAGGCCGACCAGGGTGATGGTCTCGTGGACCGGGTCGCCCACGCCGAACGGGCCCCCGAGCTGGAACTCGCGGAAGGCCGGGCCCTCCGCCCTCGCCGGCGCCGCCTCGGCCGCCGGAGCGGCCCACCGGACCGTCGAGCCGGCGGCCGGTCCGCCGGCTTGCTCCGCGCCGCGGTCGGCGACGTCGAACCCGCTCGAGAGCAGCCAGTCGACGTCCGACCCGTCGAGCCGGCCCTCGGCGAGACGGCCGCGCACCTCCGGCGCCCGCCGCCCGTCGTAGGTCGCGAGCTCCCGGACGATGGCTTCCGCCTGCGAGACCGGGCCGGTGCGATGGGCGTCGGTGAGCCTCTCGAGCGTCGGCTCCTGCCCGCGGGCGAGCTGGAGGACCGCTCCGATGGCCAGCGGGTCGCGCGGCAGGTCGGAGTGCTCGCTGCGGGCGAGGTAGGCGGCGACCCCCCGGGGGGCAGCGGACGCGATGGGCACGGTCCCGTCGCCGGGCCCCACCCGGCGGCCCGCCTTGGCGTCGGCGACGCTCGAGGCGGTGCCGTGGGCCACCGAGACGAGCGCCACGGTCCGCTCGAGGAGAGGGCTGCTCGCCAGCTTCGCCTTGAGGCGCCGGCTCCGCTCCAGCAGGTCGGGCGCGGGCGCGAAGGGGCTCTCCCAGACGCCGTCCGAGTACATCGGCCCGGCGTCCGGGAAGACGGCCGGGTCGGGCAGCATGTCGACGAGGCCGGACAGGGTGCGCGCCATCGCCTGGAGGTCGGCGAGCGAGTTGCGGAGCGACACGTCGGCGAGCTTCCGGAAGACCGGGTAGGTCCCCCGGATGGCCTCGAAGGGCGCGAAGCTGCCGCGGAGCGGCGAGCCCAGGAGCGCGGCGCGCGCGATCCGCTCGCTCCACTCCGGGTGGACGGCTGCCCAGGCGGCTGCGACCAGCCCGCCCATGGAGTGGGCGACGAGGAGGAACCTCCGGTCCTTCCGGCCCGGCCTCTCCCGGTCCAGGGTCTCGACGAAGCCGTGCAGCCGCTCGGCCTCGACCTCCACCGGCTTTCGCCAGTCGTAGGAGAACGGGTGCACGACGAGCCCCTCGTCGCGCCAGGCGCTCGCGGCCCGCTGGTACTTCAGCTTGAGGTGGGGGCCCGGGCTGGCCGGCGGTCCCCGCCAGGCGTCGGTCACCCCGTCGGCCTCGAGCGCCAGCCGGCCGGCGATGTCGCCGAGGAGGATGCGCTCGACGTCGAGCCAGGTGCGTCCGTCGGGCGTGTCGAGGTGGGCCCCGAGGATGCCGTGGAGGAAGAGGACCTCGAGCGCGTCCGGGTCGGTGCGCCTGGCGAAGAGCGACTCCCCCCGGCCCTCGGCCAGGCGGGCGCGCGCCGCTCGCGCGTCGACGGGTCCCGCGGCGCGCTCGAGCCGCGCGGCGCAGCCCGCGGGGTCCGCCTGCCACTCCGCGCGAAGGGCGTCCGGACCGGTGCGCTCGTACCACTCCACCGGGCGCTCTCGCGGCGGCGCGGCCGGCCCCGCGCCCGGCGTCGGCCTCTCGAGCCCCGCCCAGGCGGCCTTCCAGGGCGGCGGGCCAGGGACCGCCTTCCCGCCGAACCCGACGCCGGCGTCGACGACTCGCGCGTCGCGCGCCAGCTCCCAGGCCGGGACGGCGTAGTTGGCCTCGAGGTAGGCGCCGCCGAAGTGGAGGCCGACGACCACGCCGGTCCGGACGTCGAGGACGCAGGAGCCGGAGTTGCCGCCGAGCGTGGAGCAGTCGTGCCCCAGGGCCTCGACCGGATGGCCGTAGGAGATCGTCTCCAGGCTTCCCTTGGTGTACCCGGGCTGGAGGCGCTTCACGCCGAACGTCCCGCGGAACACCTTCATCTGGACGTCGGTCTCGTTGCGGGGGTCGAAGGCCGGGTAGCCGATCGCCGCCACCGGAGCGACGTCGGTCCCGGGCGCGGTGGCGAGCAGGCGCAGCGGGCGGAGCCGCCCCGCGCCCTTCACCTGGAGGAGCGCCATGTCCCAGAACGGGTGGACGAGCAGCGGCTTCACCACCGCGAGCACGACCGCGGCCTCTCGATCCAGCTCGCGCCCGAGGTCGACCGAGGGCACGATTCCGGGGAGGAAGCGAAGTCGCTTCTCCCCTCCCAGTCCCGCGGTGAACATCTCCGCGACGTGGCGGTTCGTCATGAGCACGCCTGCGCCGACCACGAACCCCGTTCCCACGTACTCGAGGCCCGCCAGGCCCACGACGTCGATGCGCCCCACCGCCCCGAGCGCGGCCTCGACCCTGTCGCGGCAAGCGGCGAGCTCGGGGAAGTACGGGCCGGGCTCGGGGAAGGTCCCGTCCTGGACGTCCAGGACCGGGCGCAGGTCGGGGATGATGATCGCCTCGGTGCTGGCCTCGGCCGCGCGCCCGGCGCGCCCGCGCGCGAGCTCGTGAGCCAGGCCCGCGAGATCCTCGCGGCGGTGCCTGGCGCGGGGCGCAGCCAGGCCCTCGAGCAGCCCGGCTCCCTCCCTCGGAGGCGGGGCCTCGGGCGTGCGCGAGAGCAGGTCCTCGAGGTGGCGACCGAGGCGTTCCTGGTGGCTCTCGCTCCGGCGGTCTGGCACGGGTTTCCTCCTTCGGCGGCGCGTCCCTGAAGAGGCAGGCGCATCATGGGCGTGACCGGTGCGATATCGGTGCTACCGACGCGCGATGCCCTCTTGAGCATCCGCCTTTCGGGGGCAGGCGCCAGCCGGCGTCTCGCCCGGGGGGTCCTTGACCCCGGAACCCGGCGGCTTGACACTCGGAGCGAACCCCCGAGGCCCACATGCTCGCGATGCGTAGGCGGTGGCTTGCGGTCGGCCTGGCGGTCGCGGCCGGGAGCCCGGCGGCGGCGGAGCCGCCGTTCCTGGTGGGCGTCCCGGTGTCGAGCCTGTCGGGCGAGCTCGACCGCCTGAACGTGCTCGAGTACTGCCGGAGCGACGAGGGCGCGCGCGCCGCCAGGCTGAGGAAGTGCCCGGCGCTGGCGACCGCCGCGGCGAGGGCGGCCGAGAAGGCGTGCCTGAAGCAGGAGCTCGCTCCGGGCGATCCCGCCGCGCGGGCGGCCCTGGCCGCGGCCCTGGCGTGCAGGACCGACGAGGCCGTCCGGGCGCCGGACCTGCCGTCCCGGGGCGCCGGCCTTCTCGGGCCCGCGAGCCTGGAGTCGGCCATCGTCGCCGGCCTCGCGGACTTCATCGTGGACCGGGCCCGGACCGAGGCGGTCGAGTTCGCCCTCGACCAGATCTCCGAGGTCCTGTGCGCGAGGAAGGAGGCCCGGCAGCTCTTCCCCTCGCTGTGCGCGCTCGCCACCGCCGCCGAACAGGTGAGGACCTCGCTCGTTCCCGGGCGGATGCTCCGGGATGCCGTCGTCGCCGACCTGCGGGCCCTGTCGCGCAACCTCGCCGCCGTCGCCGAAGCGGATCCCCGGCTGGCGGCCCGGAACGAGCTCGTCTGCGGGCTCCGGCTCTCGGACGCGGTCGTCGGCGGGCTGGAGCGAAGGGAGCCCCCGCTGTCGCTCGTCCTGGGGGCCGCCGAGCGCCTGGCGAGCGAGTGCCCCTGCCCGGTCCTGCTCGGATGGCAAGCGGAGTGCCGGAAGGAGTCGGCCGGGACCGCCGCCGGCCAGGCGCTGACCGCGGCCTCGCGGCTCGCCATCGCGCGCGCCGGCGATCGGAAGCCCGGCCTGTCGCTCGACCCCGCGGACGTGCTCGCGGAGGTGCTCGCCGTCCTCGACGGGTACCAGGCGGCCGAGGAGGTCCGGGAGAAGGCGCGCGAGGCGGCGCGGATCCTCGTCGGTCCCGCCGTCCGCGTCCGCCTGGCGGTGGACGGCTACCAGTCCGCGGGCCCGGACCAGCGCCGGGCCGCGGCGCGCGAGCTCCTGGCCGCCTCGGTGGACTTCCTGGGCGCCGCCATCGACGCCGGCCTGGCGATGGGGAAGGAAGGGCCCGACGCGGACAGGGCGCGGCAGCGCGTCGCCTCGGTGGTCGCCATGGCGCGGCACCTCCTGGCCGGCGACTACTCCGCCGGGATCACCGACCTCGTCGGGAGCGGCTTCTTCGACGCCGGGCAGGAGCCCTACGGCTCCCTGCTCCGGATGAGCAGCCTCGTCGTCGAGGTGAGCGCGGCGAGGACGAGCGCGGACGTCGCCAGGGCGCTCGAGACCGCCGCCTCGCCGGCGGGCACCTGGCGCCTGCGGCGCAAGAAGACGGTCTGGGGCCTCTCGGCGCGGCTCGGGCTCGCCGTGGCGGCGGAGCGCGTCCAGGGCTCCCCCCCGGTGCCCGACGGCACCGTGCTGGGGTTTCACGCGCCGGTCGGCATCGACGCCTCGCTGCCCGTCGGCCGCACCTCGGCCTTCGGGGCCATGCTCCAGGTGCTCGACCTCGGAACCGTCGTGGGGGCCCGGGTGGCGGGCAGCCCGGGAGCCGCCGGCGCCAGGGACCGCCCCGAGGTGGGGATCGCCCAGGTCTTCGCCCCCGGCGCGGCGCTGTTCCTCGGGATCGGCAGGACGCCGTTCGTCCTCTCGGCGGGCGGCGCATGGTCGCCGAGCCTCAGGCCGGTGGCGACCGGCGAGGCGCGAAACGTCTGGCGGGTCGGCGCCAGCCTCTCCGTGGACGTGCCCATCTTCATGTGGTGAGCGGTCGTCCCGCCGGGCGCCTCGTCACCTGCCCGGCTCGATGGGCGCGGTCGCGAAGGTGAAGAGGGGGACCAGGACCGCGCCCCACTTCCGGGCGTCGGCGGCCAGGTCGAACGCGGCGAGGGGGCCGCCGCTCGTCGCCAGGGCCCAGACGGCGAAGGCGCCGATCGAGATGGCGATCTGCGTCGTGCGGGCGACGCCGGTCTTCTTGAGCCAGAACCACGTCCCGGCGACGAAGATCGCGAAGACCAGGATTCCCCCCACCTGCCTCTGTCCCCCTCGCTGCAGTCCCTCCACCGCCGTCTGCACCGCCAGGTAGAGAGCGATCACCTCCGCCGGGACGTACTTCACGAGCCGGTCGAGGTACCCGTCCGCCTCGCCCGGCGCGCCCGGCTGGACCGCCTCCAGGGCCACGCCCCTCTCCTTCGCCACGTCGGCCTTCGTCACGATCGCTCGACCCATGGCTCTCCCCTTCTCCGGCGCCGCGGCCCCTCCCCCGGGCATCCCCGCCGGCTTCGCCCGCCCCGGTTGTCCGCGGCTTTTCCAGGAGTCATGATACGAGAGCGTACCAGGTCGTCCCCGGCGGCGGCGGCGAGGCGGGGACCGCGGCTCGAGAGGAGCACGGCGATGACGGACACCTGGGGCGCCTTCTCCTCGCGGCTCGAGGAGGCGCTCTCCCGGTACGACCGGCAGCAGGCGGCAGCGCTGGCGCACGAGCTCATCGGGCGCGTTCACCACGGCGAGATCCCACCGCCCCGGGTCGCGGCCGGGATCCTGGGCAGCCTCCGGAAGAAGCGGCTCCTCGACCTCGTGGAGCAGCTCGCCGAGACCTTTCGCCGCGCCGGGATGGAGGAGCCGAAGATCCGGCGACTCCAGGCGCAGGCGCTCATCGACCAGGGCAGGGTCGACGCGGCCGTCGACACGCTCCAGCTCCTGGCCGCCGCCACGGCGACGGCGAACCCCGTCGAGCACGCGGAGGCGGTGGGGCTCCTCGGGCGCGTCTACAAGCAGCTCTACGTGAACGCGGCGAACGCGGACCCGTCGGCGGCGCGTTCGCCGGTCGTGCAGAGGTACCTGCGGCGCTCGCTGCGGGAGTACCAGTCGGTGTACCGCGCCGACCCGACGCACCTCTGGCACGGGATCAACGCGGTGGCCGTCGCCTGTCGCGGCGAGGCCGACGGCGTCTCGTTCGAGGAGCCGTTCGACCCCCGGAAGGCGGCGCGAGAGATCCTCCGCGGCCTCGAGGCGCGGCGCCGCGCCAGGGAGGTCATCCCGGCGTGGGACCTGGCGACCGCCCTCGAGTGCTGCGTCGCCCTGGGCGCGGGGCCCGGTGCCAGGAGGTGGCTCGCCGCCTACGTGGCCCACGTGGACGCCGACGCCTTCGAGCTGAACAGCACGCTGCGACAGCTCAAGGAGGTGTGGCGGCTCGGGGCGAGGTCGCCCCCGGGGGCGACGATCCTCCCCATCCTGGAGGCCGAGCTGGCCAAGCGACAGGGCGGCCGCGTGGATCTCGCCCCGGAAGAGGTGGCGGAGCGGCGCCGGGGCCTCGAGGGCGGCAAGGGCGCAGCTCGCTCCCTCGAGAAGACGTTCGGGGAGCGCGGCGTCGTGACCTACCAGTGGTACCGCCGGGGCCTGGAGCGCTTCCAGTGGGTGGCGCGCGTCTGCGACCGGACCGGCCGCTCGATCGGGACCGGCTTCCTCCTGAAGGGAGCGCACCTCGACCCCCGCCTCGGCGACGAGCTCGTCCTGGTGACCAACGCCCACGTCGTCAGCAACGACATCGCGGTCCGGGCGAGCGAGGACGCCCTCGACCCCAGCCAGGCCACCGCGCGATTCGACGCGTGGCCGAAGGGGAAGGGCGCGAGGGAGTTCGGGGTGCGGAGCCTCGTCTGGACGTCTCCCCCCGGCCAGCTCGACGCCACCGTGCTCAGGCTCGACCCCGCTCCACCGGCGGGCGAGACGTACCCGGTGGCCTCGGTGATGCCTGCCCTGGCAAAGAGGCCCCTCGTCTACGTGATCGGGCACCCGCGGGGCGGCGGCCTGAGCATCGCGCTCAACGACAACCTGCTCATCGACCAGGACGATCGCCGGCTCCACTACCGCGCGCCCACCGAGCCGGGAAGCTCCGGGAGCCCGGTGTTCGACGAGCAGTGGGACCTCATCGGCCTGCACCACGCCGGCGACCGGGAGATGAAGCGCCTGCACGGGGAAGGGACCTACCAGGCGAACGAGGGGATCGTGTTCCGGGCCATCGCGGTGGCGATGGGCGGGGCGAGCATCGCCGGGCCGGCGCCTTTGAGAGGCCGGGGGGCGTCCCGGAAGGGAAGGAGCGGGCGGAGGCGCCCAGGGCGGTGAAACGCGCTCTCGCGCCCCTCCTCCTCGCCTGCGGGCTCACGCTGGTGCAGTACCTCGGGGCCTACATGCGCCTCCCCCTGGTGCCGCTGTTCGCGCGGCGCCTGGGCGCCTCCACCGTCGAGGTGGGGATCATCAACGCGGCCTTCATGCTCGCGGCCACCGCCCTCTCCCTTCCCCTGGGCCTCATGTCCGACCGGCTGGGGCGCAGGCGCCTCATCCTCGCGGGGATGGGGATCTCGGCGCTGACGTCGCTGCTCCTCGCCGTCGCCCGCGCGCCGTGGCACGTGGGAGCGATCTACCTGTTCGCCGGGATGGGGCTGGCCTGCTTCTCTCCCGCCATGATGTCCCACGTGGGCGACTGCGTTCCGCGGCAGTTCCTCGGCCGCGCGTACGGCTGGTACACCTTCGCCCTCTACCTCGGGATGGCGCTGGGTCCCGCGATCGGCGGCGCGGCGGCGTCCTGGGGGTACGGGCCGGCCTTCGCCATCTCCGCCGCCGTCACCGGCGCCGGGGCGCTCCTCGGCGCCGCGCGCGTCCCGCCCTCCCCGCCGCCCTCCTCCCGCGCCGCGCCGGAGGGATCCCTCTCCGCGGACCTGCGCGAGATCGCCCGGAGCCCCGTCGTCCTGGGGTGCTGGATGGCGACGTTCTTCTCCACGTTCGCCTGGGGGTCCCTGTTCGCCTTCTTCCCCCTGTACGCGCGGGACCTGGGCATCTCGGTCGCCCACATGGGAATGATCTTCGCCGTCCAGGCGGCCGCCAACGCCCTCTGCCGCATCCCCCTCGGGCACCTGCAGGACCGGAGCGGGAACCGCCGCCCCTTCATCCTCTGGGGGAACGCCCTCTTCGGATTGCTCATCGCCCTCACCGGGCTGGTGCGGGAGGAGCTGCCGCTGTACCTCCTGTTCGCCGGCGTCGGGGGGACGATGGCGGCCACCTTCACCGCCATCGGCGCCGTCCTCTCCGAGTCGGTGGAGGCGAGGGTCCGGGGGCTGGCGATGGGCGGGTACAACACCTGCATCTACGGCGGCTTCATGGCGTCCTCCGCCACGCTGGGGGTCGTGATGGCGCGGTCGGGATGGGCCGCCGGGTTCGCCGCCGCGGGCCTCGCCTGCACGCTGTCCACGGCCGCCGCGGCCAGGCTCCTCGCACGCGCCCGGCCCACCTGACTCCGGTGCCTGCGTCTCGTTGTCGCCGACGAATGCGCAGCCAGGCCATTGCCGGTTCGGGCTCGCTCTGGCAGGATTCGACGATGAAGATGGCCGCGACCCTCCCCGACAACGTGCTCCAGGAGATCGACCGCCTCGCCCGCCGCCTGAAGAGGCCGCGCCGCGCGCGCTTCGGGGAGGCGGTGACCGGGTCCCTGCGGCGCGCCCGGGAGACCGTCGTCGACGCCCTGGTCGGCCTCGCTTGCAGTCCGGTGGTGGTCTCGCCGCCCTGACGGCGCCGCGCCGCGCCCGGCAACCGGGACCGCGCGCCTATCCCAGGGCCCCCTCCCCGAGGCCGCGGCCGGGAACGGCGGAGACGCCGAAGAGCTTCTTCAGGTCCACCAGCAGCTCCTGGGCGCTCTGGTGGCGGCGGGCGGGGTCCTTCTGCAGGAGCTTGAGGATCACCGCCTCGATCGCGGGGTCGATCCCCTTCTTGTACTCGCTGGGCGAGACCGGCTCCTCCTCCAGGATCTTCTCCATCATCTCCTTCTCGAGCTCGTCGTAGAAGGGAAGGTAGCCCGTGTAGAGCTGGTACATCAGGACGCCGAGGGCCCACAGGTCCGAGCGCTTCTCGCTCTTCCCCATGATCTGCTCGGGAGCCATGAAGGGCTTCGTTCCCGCCGAGGTGCGGCTGTAGGCGTCGGTCTTCAGCTCCTTGGCGATCCCGAAGTCCAGGAGCTTGATCGAGCCGTCGCTCTTGACGAGGACGTTGGCGGGCTTGATGTCGCGATGGATGATGTTGCGCTCGTGGGCGAAGGCGACGACATCCACGAGCTGCAGGACGATCCGCTCCCTCTGCCCGTCCGTCATGGGTCTTTCCAGGCGCTTGTCGAGGGGCTCTCCCTCAACGAACTCCTGGACCAGGATGAGCCGGTCCTCGTACTTCACCATCTCCATCAGGTGCGCGGCCGCGGGGTGCCCCTCCAGCTTCTTCAAGATCCGGCCCTCGCGCAGGAAGCGCTGGCTGTAGTCCTTGCTGTTCGGGATCTTGACGACGTAGAACTGGTCGGGCTCGAGGGCGAAGACGTCCCTCACCTTGTACACGGCACCGAAGCGGCCGATCCCCAGCTCCTGGACCTTCTCGTACTTCCCCGCGATCAGCTCCACCGTCGTCTTGAAGGAGAAGAAGGGCTCCAGCTGGGGACGGAACCTGGTCACCAGCTGGGCGATCAGCTTCTTCATGGGCGACGAGCCCTCGGCGCCGCTCTCCAGCTTCTGCATGAGCTCCGCTTCCTCCGCCGAGAGCTCCCGCTCCTGCCGGGTGATGTCGATGTTGAACCCCTCGTAGGCCACCACCGCTCCGCCGGCATCGCGAATGGTGTTGCCCGTCAGGAGGACCGTGAGGATCCTCCCGTCCTTGCGCTTCATCTCCACCTTGAAGTCCTTCACGAAGCCCTGCTTCTCGATGAGGGCCTGGAAGGTCTTGCGGTCTTCCGGGTTGACGTAGAGGTCCCGGGCGATGTCGATCTGCTTGATCTCCTCCGCGGAGGAGTACCCCAGCATCTTCCAGAGGGCGGAGTTGCAATCGAGGAACCTGCCCTCCCTGCTGGCGACGAAGAAGCCCTGGTCGATCCTCTCCATCAGCTTGCGCCGCTGCTCTTCCTTCTCCCGCAGGCGCCGCTGCTCCTCGCGCAGGCGCACCAGGAGGCGCACCCGCGCCATCAGCTCTCCGTCGCGATAGGGCGTGGTCAGGTAGTCCGCGGCGCCCAGCTTCAATCCGCGAATCACCTCCTCCTCGGTGATCTCCTCGCGCGCCATGAAGAGCACCGGGATGTCGCGGGTCAGGTGGTGGGCCTTCAGCGCTTCCAGGATCGCGTAGCCGGTCGTCTCGGGCATCTCGAAGGCCAGGAGGATCGCGTCCGGATTCTCCAGCTGGGCCTGGGTGACGCCCTCGTGGCCGCTCCCGGCGGCCTCCACCTGGAAACCGTGCTCTTCCAGGACCTTGCGGACGTGCCCGACGCTCTCCGGTCGATGATCGATGATGAGGATCGTCTTCATGGCCGGCGGGACGCTGCGGCTCGTGCTCCAGGCGGCCCCGCGAGCGGGCGGCCGGGTCACCTTCCCGGGCATCATAGGGTGACCCTCGATGGCGGAGCCAGCGTTTCGCCCGCGGCCCCGCCGCGCGCTCCTTCCCGGTGCGGAGGTCCGGGACGTCCCGGATCAGGGCGGAGGGTGAATCCTGCCGCGAGACGGAGCAACATGCTCCTGGCCGACCGCCCCGCGGGCGCACCCGGGCCCCGCCGGATTCCGGAGCGCGACCATGACCCCTTCCATCACGCGGAGGCAGCTCCTCGCGAAGGCCGGCGCGACCGCGTCCGGGCTGGCCCTCCTGGGCGCGGCGCGACCCGGTCAGGCGCGGGCCGGGGAGCCGGCCCGGCCCGGCGCCGCCGGGCGCCCGCCTCCGGCGGCGGCGGCGGGTCGCATCGTGCTCGGGGGAGACATGCCGGTCCACCGCATGGGCTTCGGCGCCATGCGCATCACCGGCCCGGGCATCTGGGGGGAGCCGAAGGACCCGGCCGAGGCGCGGCGGCTCCTGCGCCGCGCCGTCGAGCTGGGCGTGAACCTTCTCGACACCGCGGACGCCTACGGCCCCGAGGTGAGCGAGCGGATCATCCGCGAGGCGCTGCACCCGTACCCCGGGGACCTGGTCGTCGCCACCAAGGGGGGCCTCACCCGGCCCGCTCCCGAGCGCTGGGACCGCGACGGGCGCCCGGCTCACCTGCGCAAGGCCTGCGAGGCGAGCCTGCGGCGCCTCCGCCTCGAGCGCATCGACCTCTACCAGCTCCACGCGCCCGATCCCGACGTGCCGCTCGAGGACTCCATGGGCGAGCTCGCGCGCCTGCGGCGCGAGGGAAAGATCCGCCACGTCGGCGTCTCCAACTTCGACGCGGCGCAGCTGCGGCTGGCCCGCGGCATCGTCGAGGTGGTGTCGGTGCAGAACCGGTACAACGCCGGGGACCGCAGGTCGGACGACGTCCTCCAGATCTGCTCCGGCGCCGGGATCGCCTTCATGCCCTGGGCCCCGCTCGCCACCCGCGAGCCCCAGGTGTCCGGCAAGCTCGCCCGGCTGGCGCGGAGCCGGGGAATCACGCCGGCCCAGGCCGCCCTGGCCTGGCTGCTGGCCCGCTCGCCGGTGATGCTCCCCATCCCGGGGACGAGCTCGATCGCGCACCTCGAGGAGAACGTCGCCGCCGCCGCGGTGCGCCTGACGCCGGAGGAGCTGGCCGCCATCGGGTGAGCGAGCTCGCTCCCGCGCCCGGGCGCCGCCGTCAGTGCGACGCCACCAGCGACGCCGAGAGCCGCGCCTCCCCGGTGAAGCCGACAGTGAAATCGGTCTCGAGGGGGAGGTAACCGGCCATCCGGAAGGCCACGCGGTAGGGGCCGGGCTCCAGCTTGACGGCACACGGGGTCGCGCAGCGGAGGCGGACGAGGCCGGTGACGACCACCTGCGCGCCGGGCGGCGCCGACTCGATCTGCACGTCCCGCGCCGACGCGGAGGGCTGGGGCGGCGGGGCCGGCGCCGGCCGGTCGCGGCAGGCGATGGAGAGGACCGCCAGGGCGAGGAGCGCGAGGGCGCGCTTCGGAATGGCGGGCTCCAGCATCCTCCGCGGCTATAGCGGTCCGCCGCGCTCCGCGCGCCTTCCCTGCGGGGGGCACGCCGGGGCGCGCTCACGCAGCCTCGGGCGGCTCCCCGGCGTCCGGCTCGACGTCGAGCTCGCCGTCGGAGAGGGCCCACACCACCACCAGCCCCCGCCGCCGCGCCCGGTACACCCGCGACGGCTCGAGGACGTGGTCCTCGGGGTCCCGTTCCTGGGTGACGAGGAACGTGCCCCGCCCGGCCCGGAGCGCCAGCCCCTTCCTGCCCGGCAGGAGTCGAACGATCCCGTTCTCCCGGACGTGCCGGCTCGTCGCCTTCTTCGCGTCCATGGCTCGATCCCTTCCCGGACGACCCTGCGTCCCGCGGCTCATGTAGCCGGCCCGGCGACTCCGGTGAAGGCGCAGCGCCGCGCGGCCCGGGCGCAGAAACGCGCGAGCCGCGCGACCGGACGCGGCGGCTCTGTCGCACCCCTCCGAGGTGTGGGGCGTCCCCGCGCTTGACCGGCTCGATCCGCGGGCACAGCGTCGCGGGTGCGCGAAGGATCCGGCCGCTGCACGGAGCAGGGCGAGGCGCGTGCCGTCGTGGCAAGCAGCGTCGCCGCTTCGCGGAGCCCCGGGGGGGGAGATGCCATGAACCGGAAGCTGAGCACCGTACTCGTCGGGGCGCTCGCACTCTGCGCGTCCGGCGTGGCCCTCGGCCAGGGCAAGGCCAGGGGCGATTTCGGGAAGAGGGAGTATGACTCGAAGTGCGCGGGATGCCATGGGGTCAAGGGCAAGGGCGACGGCGTCTACAAGCCCTTCCTCACCAGGAGCCCCTCCGACCTGACCACGCTCGCGAAGGCGAACGGGGGCGTGTTCCCGTACGACGCCGTGTACCAGGTCATCGACGGCCGGAAGGGCGTCCCGGCGCACGGGCCGCGCGACATGCCGATCTGGGGCGCGGACTACCTCGCCGCCGCCGCCGCGGACTACATGGACGTCCCCTACGACGCCGAGGTCTACGTGCGCAACCGCATCATGTCGCTCGTCGACTACCTCTACCGGCTCCAGGCCAGGTGAGCCGCTTTCCCGAACGCCGCGGCGCCTTGGTGCTACCGTCTGCCCCGCGGCGCTGGGGTCCCCCGGGGGCTCCACCCGCGCCGCGGGGGAGGAAGCGCCGTGAAGGCAGGCCTGGTCGGCTACGCGCAGTCCGGCAAGACCACCCTCTTCAACGCGCTCACCGGCCTGCACCGCGGCGGCTCCGGACCGCGCGGGCAGGTCAACCTGGGGGCCATCAAGGTGCCCGACCCGCGCGTCGACGCGCTGGCCGCCATCTTCGATCCGCGGAAGACCACCCACGCCGAGATGCGCTTCGTCGACGTGCCCGGCCCGGCCGGCACGGGCTCGGGTCTCGACGCCGGCGCGCTGCGCGCCCTGGCCGAGGTCGACGCCTTCTGCCTGGTGGTTCGCGGCTTCCCCGGGGCGGACGGCGCGCCAGCCGATCCGGCGCGGGCCCTCCGCGACTTCGACGCCGAGCTGGTCCTGCACGACCTCGCCATCGCGGAGAAGCGGCTCGATCGGCTCCGCAAGGAGCAGCAGAAGGGGACCGGCGAATACCACGAGCTGGAGCGCGTCCGGACGCAGCTGGATGCCGGCCAGCCGCTGCGCGCCATGGGCTGGAGCGCCGCGGAGGAGAGGGAGCTGGCGCGCTTCGGCTTCCTCTCGCGCCGTCCCCTGCTGGTGGTGCTCAACGTCGCCGAGCAGGCGGCGGCCGCGCCTCCGCCGGCCGACGTCGAGGCGGCGGCGCGGGAGCGCGGGGCCGAGGTCCTCTCGCTCTGCGCCGCGGTGGAGGCGGAGATCGCCGAGCTGGATCCGGCGGAGCAGCCGGAGTTCCTCCGCTCCCTGGGGCTCGCCGAGCCGGCGCAGGCGCGCTTCATCCGCGCCGCCTACCGGCTGCTGGACCTGGTCTCCTTCTTCACCGTGGGCGAGGACGAGGTGCGCGCCTGGACCACCCGCCGCGGCGACCGGGCGCCCCGCGCCGCCGGCCGCATCCACTCGGACCTGGAGCGCGGCTTCATCCGCGCCGAGGTGACGTCCTACGACGACTTCATCGCGCTCGGCAGCGAGTCCCGGGCCCGCCAGGAGGGGAAGCTGCGCCTGGAGGGCAAGGAGTACGTGGTGAAGGACGGCGACATCCTCAACATCCGGTTCTCCGCCTGAGGGGCGGGCGGGCGCATGACCGACCTCGACGCCGCCCGCTGGCTCTTCGGCACCTCGCTCGCCTTCCACATCCTGTTCGCGGCGGTGGGCGTCGCCATGCCGGTCCTCATGGTGCTGGCCGAGTGGCGGGGACGGCGCGCCCGCTCGGCCGTGCACCTCGAGCTGGCGCGCCGCTGGGCCAAGGGGACCGCCATCCTCTTCGCGGTGGGCGCGGTCTCCGGGACGGTGATCGCCTTCGAGCTGGGCCTGCTCTGGCCCCGCTTCATGGCCTTCGCCGGCCCCATCATCGGCATGCCCTTCTCCCTGGAGGGCTTCGCCTTCTTCGCCGAGGCCATCTTCCTCGGCATCTACCTCTACGGCTGGGAGCGGGTCTCGCCGCGGCTGCACCTCGCGAGCGGCGTCCTCGTGGCCGCGAGCGGCGCGCTCTCGGCCTTCTTCGTCACCCTGGCGAACGCGTGGATGGCGCACCCGGCGGGCTTCGACCTGGTGCTGGGGCGACCGGCGTCCCTCCGCCCGCTCGAGGCCATGTTCCCGCCGGGCTGGGCGCACGAGGTGGTGCACGTGCTCCTCTCCTGCTACGCGGCCACCGGCTTCGCGGTGGCCGGCATCCACGCCTTCTTCCTGCGCCGCGCGCCGGGGCACGCCTTCCACCGGGCCGCGCTCGGCATCGCCCTGGCGGTGGGCGGCGGGGCGGCGCTCCTCCAGCCGCTGTCGGGCGACTTCTCGGCCCGGGAGCTGGCCCGGACCCAGCCGGTGAAGCTCGCGGCGCTGGAGGGCCACTTCGAGACCCGGCGCGGCGCGCCGCTCCACGTCGGCGGCCTGCCCGACGCCGACGCCCGCGTCACCCGCTGGGCCCTGGAGATCCCCCGCGGTCTCTCCCTGCTCGCCTTCCACGATCCCGACGCCGAGGTGAAGGGGCTCTCCGAGTTCCCGCGCGAGGTCTGGCCCGACCCGCTGAAGGTCCACCTCGCCTTCCAGGTCATGGTCGGGCTGGGCACGGCCATGGCGGCGCTGGCGCTCGTCGCCCTCGGCCTGGCGTGGCGCGCCCGCGCCGTGCCCGGCCACCCGCTCTTCCTCCTGGCCGTCACCGCGGCGGGGCCGTGCGGGTTCGTCGCCCTGGAGGCCGGCTGGCTCGTCACCGAGTGGGGCCGCCAGCCGTTCACCATCTGGGGCGTGATGCGCACCGCCGAGGCGGTGACGCCGGTGCCCAACCTGGCGGTCGCCTTCTGGGCCTTCGCCGCCCTCTACCTGTTCCTCGGGGCGATGGTGGCGCTCCTCCTGTGGCGCCAGATCCTCCGCGCGCCGCCGGCGCCGGGCTCGCCCGAGAGCCCGCGGGGAGCCGCGCCGTGACCCCCGCCGACCTGCTCGCCGGCGCCGTCCTCGCCGCGCTGGTCTGCTACGCCCTGTCCGGCGGGGCGGACTTCGGCGGCGGCATCTGGGACCTCCTCGCCTCGGGTCCGCGCAAGAGGGAGCAGCGCGACCTCGTCGAGCACGCCATCGGTCCCATCTGGGAGGCGAACCACGTCTGGCTCATCCTCGTCGTGGTGGTCCTCTTCACCGGCTTTCCGCCTGCCTTCGCCGCGGTGTCGACGACGCTCTTCGTCCCGCTCACGCTCCTGCTGGTCGGGATCGTGCTCCGCGGCGCGGCTTTCACCTTCCGCAGCCACGGCGACTCGCGCGACGCCGTCCAGGCGCGCTGGGGGCTCCTCTTCTCCGGCTCCAGCGTCCTCGCCCCGCTCCTCCTCGGCGCCTGCGTGGGCGCCATCGCCTCCGGCAGGCTGCGGGTCACCGCCGAGGGGATGCCTCGCTCTTCCCCGGGCGCCTGGCTCGGCCCCTTTCCCGTCGCCGCGGGCGCCTTCGCCTGCGCCCTCTTCGCCTTCCTCGCCGCCGTCTACCTGGCGGTCGAGGCGCGGGGGGCGCTCCAGGAGGACTTCCGCCGCCGAGCCCTCGGGGCCGGTGCGGCGGTGTTCCTCGGCGCCGCAGCATGCGCGCTGCTCTCCTGGAGGGAGGCGCCCATCGTCTTCGCGGGGCTGACCTCCCGCGGCTGGTCCCTGCCCCTCCAGGTGGCGACCGGCGCCGCCGCGGCGGGCGCCTTCGCCGCCCTCTTCCGCCGCCGCTACGGCCTGGCGCGTCTCGCCGCCGCGGCGCAGGTGGGGCTCATCGTGCTGGGCTGGGGGGCGTCGCAGCACCCGTACCTCGTCGTGCCGGACCTGACCATCGAGGCGGCGAGCGCGCCGCGGGCGACGCAGGTCCCGCTCCTGTGGGCGCTGGGGATCGGGGCGGCGACCCTGATCCCGAGCCTCTGGCTGCTCTTCCGCGTCTTCAAGGGGCGCACGGCCGGGTCGCCCGGAGGGACGTAGCCCGGGCCGGTGCGGGGCCCTCAGGGGACCGTGAGGTCCACGGTCGCGGTGGCGCCCCCGGCCAGGTCGGCGGGCTGCGCGGCGCCGGTGGTCACCGTCTCCACGCCGCCGGCCAGGGTCCGGCGCCGGACCGACAGCCAGTAGGACGTGAAGGGCTGGCCCGCCAGGACCTCGAGGTCGGGCATGGCGTAGCTCTCGACGCCGCCGGCCACGGCCCCCATCGCGGTCCGGACGATGAAGGTCCGAGGGGTGCCGCCGGCGTCGAGCTCCCTGCGGGCCACGACCTCGTCGGCGTCGTTCACCGTAGCGGTGGGGGTGATGGTCCCGAGCACGCCGCCGATCCCGGCCGCCGGGCTGAAGAAGGCGTCCCAGGTCGCGGACGGCAGCGCCGCGGTCAGCGCCAGGGGTCCGCTGGCCTTCGCCTCGTAGACCACCCCGTCGACGACCGGCTGGGCCACGACGTGGTAGGTCTGCTCCAGCGGGAGCAGGTCGAGCCGGTAGGTCCCGTCGGCCGCGCTCAGCGCCGTGCGCACGATGGTGGCGTTCCCGGCGGCGTCGAGGACCTGCGCGGTGACCGCGGCGCCCCCGAGCGGCCCGGAGCTCTCGCTCCCCGGGTCCGGGGCGGTCAGCGTCCCGGCGATGAACCCGGCACCTCGCCCTTCCTGGCAGCGGACCACCGGCCGCAGGATGTACCGGCCGGTGGCGCCGGCCAGGTGGACGAAGACCGACTTGTGGGCCTCGAAGTCGATGAACAGGTCGGTGGCCCCGCCCGAGGGCAGCCGGGTGTTGCACACGACCTTCAGGCCCGTCTGCAGCCCCGACGGCACCTCCAGCTCGTGGACCGTTCCGTCCTCGAGCTTCACGGTGTTGCCCGCCCCGAGGAGGAGGCGGAGCTGGGAGTAGTGGCCGGCGGGAAGGGTCACGCCGCTCAGGAGCGTCGCGACGACGCCGCCCTGGAGCGCGAGCAGGTTGACGGGCTGCTGGGCCGCGTCGGGATTGCCCAGCGTCACCCAGCCCGCCGAGTCGCTGTGGATGTCGACCTGCAGGACCTGGAGGTTCACCTCCCGGAAGCCGCCGGGGCCGTCCACGAGGTGAATGCTCATGGTGCCGGTGCCGGAGCTGCAGCCGATGCCCGCGGCCAGCAGGGCCGCGGCAGGGATCAGGCGACCTCGATTCCGGGTGCGCATGCGCCTCTCCTTCGCCGGAAGACCGCTAGTCGTGCCCGCGCGCTCCGCGGTGCCCCCCGCGATCTTCCCGATCGTGCTCCTTCCACTCGCGCTTCTCCGCCTTGCGCCCCGCCTTCCAGCCCTTCCGCTCCGCCTTCCGCTGCTCCTTCCAGGCGTGCCGCTCGTCCCTGGCCTGCTCCTTCCGGTAGTGCCGGTAGTGGCCGGGCGGGAGCCTCACCAGCCCGGGCGGGACCCGCGCGGGCTCGACGTGGACGAAGGCCGCGTTCGGGCGGCGCGCCCGGTACCACCCGGCGTCGCGGCGGAGCCAGTAGTAGCCGCCGCTGAGGAAGACCTCCTCTCGGAAGTCCGCCACCACCTGCACGCCGGGCTCCACCTCGACGAGCGCCGGCTGCGGGGGCAATCCGAGGTCGACCTGCACCTGGACCGAGAGCTGGGCGCTGGCGGGGGCCGCCGCGAGGAGGGCCGCGGCCAGCGCCGCGGCGAGGCAGAGCCTGTGCATGCTGCCCACTTGCCACGCTGCGGCAAGTGGGATGCAAGGCCCCGGGGTGGGCCACCCGAGGCCGATGTGGGCCCGAGGGAATCTCAGCGTTCCCCGCCCAGCGTGGCCCGGATCGCGCGCCAGAGGCGACCCGGCGACGGCGAGATGCGAAAGGCCAGCCACCGGACGCGGCGGCGCGCCCTTCCCCTCGACCTCCCGTCGAGCCCGTCGACGAGACCGAGCGCCTCGCCCTTCCGGCCGCCCCCGGCCAGCACGCGGGCGAGCAGCATCGTCGTCGCCGGGTGCCAGGGCTCGATCTCCAGGGCGCGCCGCAGCACCCGGCCGGCGACCGCCAGGTCGCGCGAGCGGTGCAGCCGGCGACCGCCGCCGAGCAGGACCGCGACCGCATCCGCGCGAAGGCCGCGCAACAGGTGCAGGCGCGCGATCTCCTCCCAGAGGGCGTACTCCTCCGGGAAGGCGCCGGCCGCCTGGACGTACAGCGACACCCCGCGATCGGTGAAGCCCGCCTTGAGCTGTCCCTCGGCGGCGGTCCGGAAGCTGGCGAGCGCATCCGCCTTCTGCCCGGTGCGGGCCAGGAGCGGAGCCACCTTGGCGTGCACCGCCAGGTCGCCCGGCTCGACCTCGAGCACCTTCCGGTAGCCCGCGATCGCCTTCTTGGTCCGGCCGCCGGCACGCGCCCGGTCGGCGGCAGCGACGAGCTCGTTGCGATCGTACTTCCTCTTCCCCCACCACACGGGGGAATCCTACCGCGCCTCGGTTGGGTGTACACGGAAGGCTTCGCACGCGGTTGCGTCCACATCGGTGCAGCAGGACGCAGGTGCGATAGGTTCTCGACTGCCGGGACGGCCGCCGGCCGAGGTCGGCCAGGCCGAGCGAAGGGAGCGGGAGCGGGCGGGCATGACCGACGACGGCGCGCGAATCGTCGCCTGCATTCCCCGGCTCCGCCGCTACGCCCGGGCGCTCATCGGCACGCCGGGGGAGGCCGACGACCTGGTGCAGGACACGCTGGAGCGCGCCTGGGCCAAGCTCCACCAGCTCCGGCGCCGCGGCGACCCCCGCGTCTGGCTCTTCTCGATCATGCACAACCTCTTCGTCGACCGCTTCCGGACCTGGCGCGCGCGTCCGGACGAGGCTCCGGGGGAGCAGGCGGAGGCCGCCCCGGCGGGCACACCCGGCGTCGACCGGCTGGTGCTTCGCGACCTGGCCTCCGCCATGAAGCAGCTCCCCGCGCCCCAGCGCGAGGTGCTGCTGCTCGTCGCGCTTGAGCAGTTGACGTACGACGAGGTCGCGCTCTCGCTCGGCATCCCGGTGGGCACGGTGATGTCCCGCCTGTCGCGCGGCCGCGAGGCGCTCCGCGCCTTGATGGAAGGGGCTCCACCTTCTGCTTCCTTGAGGGTGATCGAATGACCGGCAACGGAAACGCGCCCGTCACCGAGGCCGACCTGCACGCCTACGCCGACGGCCTCCTGGCGGAGGGCCGCCGCGGCTTCATCGAGAGCTACCTGGCGACGCGTCCCGACGAGAGCGACCGCGTCCGCGCCTGGCGGCGCCAGGCCGAGGGCCTCCGCGCCCTGTACGACGGCGTCCTCTCCGAGCCCATTCCCGCGGCCCTTCCGCTCGCTCCCCCGCCGCGCAGGCCCTTCCCGCTCCGCCTCGCGGCCGCGGCCGCGCTGCTGCTCGCCGGCGGCGGCCTGGGCTGGACGCTGCGCGCCGCGCTCCAGCCGTCGAGGTCCGCCGGGTCGGCGGCCGCCGATGCCCCCCAGGAGCTGGCGCGCCGGGCCGCCCTGGCGCACGCGGTCTACACCCCCGAGGTCCGTCACCCCGTCGAGGTCGGCGCCGACCAGGAGGCGCACCTCGTCGGCTGGCTGTCGAAGCGGCTCGGAACCGAGCTGCGGCCCCCGCGTCTCGGCGCCGTGGGCTTCGAGCTCATGGGCGGCCGCCTCCTCCCGGGCAAGCGCGGGCCGGTGGCGCAGTTCATGTACCGGAACAGCGCCGGCGAGCGGCTCACGCTCTACGTGGCGACCGAGCCCGCGACCGGGACGAACACGGCCTTCCGCTTCTCGCAGGAGGGATCGGTCGGGGTCTTCTCCTGGATCGACGACGGCATGGGGTACGGTCTCTCCGGAGAGCTGCCCCGGCCGGAGCTGCTGCGCGTCGCCGAGGTCGTGTACGCACAGCTCGAGCGCTGATCACTCGAGCCGGAGCTCGGCGCGCTTCGCCTCCACCTCCTTCCACTTGTCGGCCTCGGGCAACCCCTCCTTCTTCTCGGAGATGTTGGGCCACTTCCTGGCGAGGTCGGCGTTGAGCTGCACGTACTCCTTCCACTTCTCCGGGAGGTCGTCCTCCGCGAAGATGGCCTTGGTCGGGCAGACGGGCTCGCAGGCGCCGCAGTCGATGCAGTCGTCGGGGTGGATGACGAGGAAGTTCGGCCCCTCGTAGAAGCAGTCGACGGGACAGACCTCGACGCAGTCGGTGTACTTGCAGTTGATGCACGGCTCCGCGACGATGTACGCCATGGCTCTCCTCCTCCTCTAGCCCTCTCCCCGGCCCTTCCCGCGCTCCCGCGCTTCCCGGAAGAGCGCGAAGGCGCTGGTGTAGCCGTGGAGGAAGGTCGATCCTCCGACGGGCCCGATCTCGCCGTTGCAGAAGAAGCCACCCAGGGGGGCCGGCCCGAGCGCCTCCTCGAAGAGCCCGGTGTCGTGGTCGGGGCGGCCGAACAGCCCGGCGCCCCGGCCGACGCAGGAGAAGAGCAGCGCCCCGGCGGGCCGGGCCCCGGGCGCCGCCCGCCGGTGCCGCTCCAGCTGGCGCCGCAGGTCCTCCTCGGCGGCCTGGGCGTCTCGAAGCACGAACTGCACGACCTGCATCTGCCGGAGCTCGGCGCCGACGGCCAGCGCGCCGGTCTTCTCGTCCGCGCCCACCAGGTTCCGGACCAGGAGCTCGCTCGGGTCGAACTCGACCCGCGCGTCCCGCATGTCGAGCCCGAGGAAGAGGGAGTGCTGCATGAGCTCCCGGTCGCGCCCCTCCAGGGCGCGGTACAGCTCCTGCAGGACGCGCAGCGGCGGTCCCCGGTCGAGCTCCTGGAGCAGGCCGCCGCGGCAGCGGGCCACCAGCATGGGCTTGCCGATGGGCCGGCAGCCCTGGGCGATCACCGCGTCCACCTCGACGTTTCCCGAGAGCGCCACGCCCACCGCCCCGCTGCGGTGCACCTCCCCGCCGAGGAGCAGGCGGTTCTCGCCGGCGCGCCGCCCGCCGCTGGCGAGCCCTCCGAACTGGACGGCGCCCCGGTAGGCGCCCTCGAGCCCGGCGATGAGGGCCTGCGCGTCCATCGTGTACGGGTCGGCGAGGAGCAGGAACTTGGGCCGGCCGCCGTGCCCCGCGCCGGTGACCTCCCGCCAGGTGCCGGGCCCGGCCCCGGGCGGCGGGAGGGAGGTCATGTCGAGGTGAAAGCCGGCGAGGCGGGCGCCGGGCATCGCCGCGGCGGTGAGGGAGAGCGCGGGCCCGTCCTCGGCCTCGCGCGCGTCGCCGATGACGCCCCGGCCGGTGGAGCCGAGCAGGAGCGCCGCCGGGAAGCGCCGCCGGGCCAGGGCCGCGATCCGCTGGCACCCGGCGGCGTGCTCCGGCGACGCGAACGCCAGGAGCAGGTCGGGCGCCGCCTTGCCGAGACGGCCGGCGACGGCCTCGGCCGCCTCGGCGAAGGCGTCGCCGGCATCCGCGCGGCGGGAGAGCGAGGAGGCCCATTCCACGCCCCGGTGGATAGCCGCCGGGCCTTTCGCGCGCATCCTCGCGTCTCCAGCGGAAAGCGCGTCCGGGTGAACCCATGTGGGCTCGCCGCATGCGCCGCTACCGGGTCGCGGGCTCGTCCTCGAGCTCGAGCTCCTCGGGCGCGAAGTGCCGCGCGACGACGTCGATGGGCGAGGGCTCCGGGGCGGGCCGCACCTTGCCGGAGGCCTTGACGACGGTCCTGCCGGGGGTGACGGCGGCGAAGAAGGCGGCCGCGGAGATGGGCGCCTCGCTGCCGTCGTCGGCCATCCGGTGCGCGAAGAACCGGGCCCCGGCGGCGTCCACGGTGAACCCGAGGATCCCGAGAGAGGCCGTGCCGGTCACCTCGTCCACCACGCCCTGCAGGACGACCTTGTCGCCTCCTCCGCCGCCGCTGGAGCGCGAGCGGATCCGGGTGGCGGCGATTCCCGTAACCGCCCCGGAGGCGTCGCGCCGGACCGTGCCCCGGACCTCGAACTGCTCCCCGTCCACCGGGACGTCCTCGATGCGCGTGAGCTCGCTCGTCTCCACGTCGAGCCCGAGCAGGCTCAGCCCGCCGCCGGGGACGGCCGCGATCCTCCCCTCCAGCTCGGCGCTGGCGCGGAAGGAAACCTTGTGGGCCGCGAGGACGCCGGTGCCGTCCAGCCGGCCCTCGGCCTCCACCTTGGCGCCGGGGGCGAGGTCGTCGGCCACGCCGAACTCCCAGCGGGTGGCGGCCGAGGTCGTCACCCGCTGGCCGCCGATCTCGAAGGCCGCGGCGGTGCCGCCGGTGACGATGCCCTCCACCTCCACCTCGTCGCCGGCCCGGCGCTGGCCGCGGCGATCCGCTCCACGCTGCTGGCCCGGAACCGCCCCTGGTCGTCGGGAAAGCCGGAGACGCGGAGCAGGTCGTCCCGCCGCAGGCTGCTCGCCGGGATGTCGCTCCCCCCGCCGTCCGTCACCCGCGTCGAGTCCTCGAGGTGGACGAGGCGCCCGCCCACGGTGATGGCGGTGGCCCCGGGCGGAACGTCGTCGGCGGAGCGGCCCCGGAGGGCGTCCTCGAACTCCACCTCGCTGGCCGTGCCCCTCCCGGCAGCGTCGTCCACTCCGCCCCTCACCTCGACGACCATTCCCGGGCGCAGGTCGGCTGCGGTGGCGGGCGCCTTCTCGACGCGGATCGCCGTCCCGCCGTCGAGGGAGAAGGCGATCCCGTTCACGGTCGCGGTGGCCGGGGAGCGGGCGGAGATGGTGCCGCGAAGCGTGCGGGCCGCGGCGCCGCCCGCGGGCGGACCCGAGGACGCGCCGCAGGCGGCGAGCAGCGCGGAGACGGCGGCGGCGAATACGGCGTTCCTGTGCGTCATGGGCGGACCCTTCCTTCCCTCTGGAGCGGCGGCGGGCCGAGACGGGAAGCCGTCCCCGCCGGCGACCGCGGTGGCGAGCGCTTCCGCGCTCCTGGCGGGGATGACACCGGAGTCGCCCGGGACGGGCGCCCTCCCCGGAGCCGTGGCCGGGAGGCGCTGCCGGGGGTCCTGGCTCTCGGGAAGGAGGGTGAACCCATGCGGGCCTTTCCGGCCGGCCTGGCCGCGTCCCGGCTCCGTGCGCATGGTGACGTCGCCTGACCCGACCCGACCCCCGAGCCGTCGCCCTGCTCCTCGCGAGCGCGCTCGCCGCCGCGCCGGCCCTCGCGGCCGACATCCCGCGAGGCCGCGAGGTCATCGTCATCGACGTCATCCCGGGAAAGATGGGAGCGGTGAAGTTCGGCCACGCCGACCACGCCCGCAAGTTCAGGCGTCCCGACGGCACGCCCATCCAGTGCGG
>DATBLK010000097.1:0-15196 GCA_036555405.1 Anaeromyxobacteraceae bacterium | reverse complement strand
CGGCTCCGCCGGCAGGCGGGGCCAGAGCGCGTCCACCAGCGCCGCCTCCTCGCCGGCGCGGCGCGCCAGGGCCTGCCGGGCCTCGGCCTCGGCGACGCGCAGCCGCGCCCGCACCTCGCCGTCGAAGGTCTCGAAGAGCAGCGCCCGGGCCGCGGCGAGCCGGGCCCCGATGCGATCGTCGATGTCCGCGCGGAGCGCCTCGAAGGCGCGGTCGACCTCGGCGCCGGACCGGCACGACTGGTAGATCTCGAGCACCCGCCGCTCGAAGTCGACGCCGCTGCCGAGCGCGCCCAGGACCTCGTCCGAGGACCCGAAGACGCCGTCGAAGAGGGCCAGCTTCCGGCCCAGCAGCTCGTAGAGGCGCGCGTCGGCGGCGTTCCTCCTGTTCAGGAAGTTCACGACCAGGACGTCGCGCGCCTGCCCGTAGCGGTGGCAGCGGCCGATGCGCTGCTCGATGCGCTGCGGGTTCCAGGGGAGGTCGTAGTTCACGACGAGGTTGCAGAACTGGAGGTTCAGCCCCTCGGCGCCGGCCTCGGTCATGAGGAGGACCTGCGACCGGTCGCGGAACTCCTCCACCAGGTCCTGGCGGCGCCGGGGGCCGCCGGAGTCGCCGGAGAGGCAGGTGACGGCGTGGCCCGCGGCCGCGAGCAGGGTGCGGAGCCAGTCCTGGGTGCGCCGGAACTCGGTGAACACCACCGCCTTCTCCGGCCAGCCGCTGGCGCGGGCCACGGTGAAGGCCCGGTCCAGGCCGCGGAGGAGGGCCGCCCCCTTGGCGTCGGAGCGGACGGAGCGCGCCAGCGCGGCGCAGGCGCGCAGCTCGGCGATCTCGGCCCGCGCCGGGGAGCGGGGGGGGCGCGAGCGCTCGCCGGCCGGCTCGCCGTCCCAGTCCTCGGCCTCCTCGGCGAAGGCCTCGAGCTCCGGCTCCGGCGCCGCCCCCCCGGCGGAGCCGGCCAGCCGGGCCTCGAGCCCGCCGGCGAGCCGGTCGAGGGCGCCGGCGAGGGCGCAGCTGGAGGAGGCGAGGAGCTTGCGGTACACGAGCACGAGCAGCGCGCGGCGGGATCGCGGGATGGCGAGGGCGTCCTCGCGGCGCAGGTAGGCGCTCACCCGCTCGTAGAGCGCCTCCTCCTCCGGGGTGGGCGCGAAGTCCTCGACCATCGAGCGGCGCGCCGTGAAGCGGACGTACTCCCGCACCTGCCGGCGGAGCGTGCGGGTGACGACGGGCGCGAGGCGGCGGCGGAGGTCGGCGGCCCGGGCCTCGTCGAGGGGGCCGGCCGGGTAGGCCAGGCGGAACGCCTCCTCGCTTCCCAGGAGCGCGCCGTCGAGGAAGGCGGTGAGCCCGAGGAGCTCGATGAGGTCGTTCTGGAGCGGCGTGGCGGTGAGGAGCAGCTTGGGGCAGCGGCGCAGCGCCCGGCGGAGCGCCTGCCCGGTGCGGTGGTCCCGCCTCCAGGCGTTCCGCAGGCGGTGGGCCTCGTCGAGGACCGCCACGTCCCAGGGCACGCGCTCGAGGTCGGCGGCGCGCCGGGCCGCGAAGGGGTGCGAGGCCACGACGACGCCGGCGGCCTCGAAGGGGTTCCGGCCGGCGCGCTCGGCGGCGCGCGCCGACTCGCCGTCGACGACCGCGGCCTCGATGCCGAACTTGTCCCGGAGCTCCGCCTGCCACTGCAGGCGGAGCGAGGCCGGGACCAGCACCGCGGCGCGGCCGCGGCCCTCGGCGGCGAGCTGGGCCAGGACCAGGCCGGCCTCGATGGTCTTCCCCAGCCCGACCTCGTCGGCGAGAACCGCGCCGCCGGTGGCGAGCGCCCGGAGGGCGAAGGCGGCCGCCTCGACCTGGTGCGGGTTCAGGTCCACCGACGCGCTCGCCAGCGCCTGGGCGAGCCGCGCCGGCCCGTATCCCGATCTCTCGGTGAGCTCCTCGGCGGCGACGCGCTGGTGGAAGGGCGTGAGGGAGCCCCGGGGCACTCTCGCCTCGGCCCGGACCGCGCGCTCGCGCACCGCGGCGCCCACGCCCGCCACGCCCTTCGCCACCCGCCGCCTCCGTCCCGCCCGTGCGCCCGCCGATGCCGGGCGCCGGCGAGGACGATATCGCATCCGGGGACCCCGGTCGCGGTCGCGCCCCCTCACCCCGACCCTCTTCCCCGCCGGGCGGGGGAGAGGGGAGGCCCCGCATTCCCCTACAGCCTCCCCCTCCGCTTCACGTCCAGGTACCCCTCCACCACCGCTGCCCGCAGCTCCGCCGCCGGCACCGAGAGCACGCGCACGCCCGCGGCGGCGAGGTGGGCCACCGACCGCTCCCGCTCCGCCAGGATGCGCTCGGCGGCCAGGCGCGCGTAGGCCTGGGCCTCGGTCCGCGGCAGGGCGCGGGCGGCGTCGGCGACCGCCGAGTCGGCCACGGCCACGACCCAGGTCAGGTGGCGGGATCGCAGGGCCACGGCGCGCCGGAGCAGGACCTCGCTGGCGTCGGCGTCCCCGAGGTCGGTGAAGACCACGACCAGGGCTCGGCGGACCTGCCGCGCCTGCAGCGCGTCGAAGGCGGCGGCGTAGTCCGGTTCCTCGACCCGCGCCCGCGCCAGCGACAGCGCCTCGGCGAGCGGCCCGAGGCGGGCGGAGCCGCGCGCCGGGGCGACGAGCCGCTCCGCCTCCGCGCCGAAGAGCAGGGCGCCGACGCGGTCGCCGCGCAGCGCCGCGGCCCGGGCCAGCGCCAGCGCCGCGTCCACGGCGCAGTCGAGCTTGGAGCGCCCGTCGGCCAGCCTCGAGGCGAGGTGGCGGCCGCAGTCGAGGAGGAGCCACATCGTCTGGTCGCGCTCCGGGACGAGCTCCCGGACCACCGGGGCCCCGCGCCGGGCCGTCGCCTTCCAGTCCACCGTCCGGACGTCGTCGCCGGGCAGGTACGGGCGGAGCGCCTCGAACTCGCGCCCCTCGGAGAGCCCGTGCCGGGCCGCGGCGCCCGGCCCCCCGGGGCCGGCGCCCGCGCCCGGCGCCAGGGTGCGGAGGTCGGGGTAGACCGCGACCTCGCGCCCGAGCGGGATCCGCCACTGGCGCGCCGCGAGGCCCCAGGGCCCGGCGGCGCGCACGTGGAGGTCGCCGAAGGCGAAGCGGCCGCGCTCCCGCGGCGTGGCCCGGTAGGCGAGGTGGGCGCGGCCCCCGGAGGCGAGCCGCAGCCGGGCGCGGTGGCCGCGCGCCTCGAAGGCCGCCGGCGGGGAGTCGGCGACCTCGAGGTCGAGGGCGCGCGGGGCGCGGCTCGCGACCTCCACCTCCACGGCGTTCGGGGCGAAGGCGGAGAGCGGCTCGCGGACGCGGCGCGCCGCCTCCACCGACCCGGGTCCCGGCGTCCGGAGCCGGTCGACGAGCCAGGCGAGCGCCGCCGCGGCGTCGAGGGCTAGCACGGCGCGGCCCGCGCCCGGGACGGCCGGCGCCGCGAGCGCCAGGAGCGCGCCGGCGGCGAGGAGGGCGGCGAAGCGCGTCGTGGGCACGGGGCGCGCTCCGCCGCCTACCGGCTCCGGGGGACCTCGACCGCCTCCAGCAGCTCGGCGACGAGCTCGTCGGCGGTGGCGCCCTCGAGCTCGGCCTCGGGCCGGAGCAGCAGGCGGTGGCGCAGCACCGGCGCGGCCACCGCCTTCACGTCGTCGGGCGTCAGCCACTCCGCCCTGCGCAGCGCCGCCCGGGCCCGGGCACAGGCGAGGAGCGCCACCGCCGCCCGCGGGCTCATGCCCAGGCGCAGGCGGGGGAGCTCGCGGCTGCGCTGCGCCAGGGCGGCGACGTAGGCCAGGACCGGCTCGGCCGCCGGGAGGGCGCGGGCGCGCCCCCGGAGCGCGACCACCTCGTCGCGCCGCAGAACCGGGCGCACGCCGGCGCCCTCGAGGTCGTGGGGGTCGAACCCGGCGGCGGCGCGCCGCAGGAGCTCGCGCTCGTCCTCGGCGGTCGGGTAGCCGACGCGCACCTTGGCGATGAAGCGGTCGAGCTGCGCCTCGGGGAGCGGGTAGGTGCCCTCGTACTCGATGGGGTTCTGGGTGGCGACCACGAAGAATGACGCCGGCAGCTCGTGGCGCTCGCCGTCGATGGTGACCTGGCGCTCCTCCATGGCCTCGAGGAGCGCCGCCTGGGTCTTCGGCGGGGTCCGGTTCACCTCGTCGGCGAGCAGCACCTCGGTGAAGACTGGACCTCGGCGCAGCTCGAAGGTCGCGCGGTCGGCGCGGAACACCGAGGTCCCGACGAGGTCGGCGGGCATGAGGTCGGGCGTGAACTGGACCCGGGCGAAGGAGAGGTCGAGGGCCCGGGCCAGCGCCTTGGCGAGCAGGGTCTTGGCGACGCCGGGCACGCCCTCGAGCAGGACGTGGCCCCCCGCGAAGAAGGCGGCCAGGAGCTCGTCCACTGCCGGGCGCTGCCCCACCACCGCCTTGCCCACCTCGGCGGCGAGGCGGGCCGCGGCGTCGGCCAGGGGCGCGGCGGGGCCCATGGCCGGCGACCCTAGCACGCGGCCGGGGCGTCAGCCGCCGAAGAGGATGCCCACCCCCGCCTGGAAGACGACGCCGTCGTAGCTCAGCGAGCTCGACTGGCCCGGGTTCAGCACCGGATAGAGGACCGTGGCCTCGGGCAGGATCCAGGTGGTCTCCCCCAGCTTGAAGGCCAGCCCCACCGAGCCGCCGGTGAAGAGCACGTTGGCGCTGCCGGAGGAGGAGCCGCCGCTGGCGAAGTAGAACTGGCTGATGGCCTTGGGCGTGAGGACGAGCTGCGTGCCGGGCGAGAGGTTCACCCCGAACAGGATCGGCAAGTAGACGGAGACGATGTTGAAGCCGTCGGAGCCGCTCTTGAAGCCGATCCAGGAGACGGCGGGGTCGACGGCCACGTCGAGCCCGCCCCGGGCGAGCTGGAACTTGGCGTCGAAGGCGCCCCCGAGGAGCCAGATCTTGCCGCCGATCTCCACGCCGTCGGTGACGCCGCGCCGGACGCCGATCTCGAACTGGGGGAGGGTGAGGGTCTCGTACTGGCCGCCCGAGGAGGTCCGCACCGTGGTGCCGACCACCGTGGGCGCGATGTAGATCTGGTTCGTGTCCTTGGGCACGGTGCGCGCCAGGCCCATGGTGCTGAACGACGGGCAACCGGCGAGAGCGGCGGCGAGCGGGGCGACGGCCAGTCCGATCCTGCGCATGATCCCTCCTCGTGGTTTCCCCGACGGCCGGACGCTAGGCTGCCGGAACCGGGGCGTCAACGATTGCGACGCCGGGGATCGATGGCGGCCTCGGCCGCGGCGGAGAGCCGCACCAGATCGGCGAGCTCCGACGGCGAGGAGACCCCGCGAGCGGCCAATGCGGCCGCGCGGCGAAATGCCGCACCCGCTTTCGGCGCCCGGTCGGCGAGGACCCGCTCCGCCGAGGCGTCGTCGAGCCGGGCGGGCACGCCGGCCCGCCGCTGCAGGCGCAGGCGGTGGGCGTGCCAGGCGGCCTCGCCGAGGGCCCGGTCGGCCCGGGCGCGGCGGTAGAGGACGGCGAGCGAGGCGACGTAGTCGGCGGCGGTCCGCGCCGCCGCTGCGGGAGGGGGCGGCCGGACCGCGCCGAGCCGGCGACCGCGCGCCCAGGCGAGGGCGGCGGACGCGGCGAGGACCTGGCCGCCGAGCAGCCAGAGCGCGCCGCGCGAGGGGGCGGCGGATCCGGCGACGCCGCCCTCGACGAAGGCGACCGGGCCGCGCGCGGCGGCCCGGACCCAGAGGTCGAGGTTGTCGCCGGCGGCGAGGCGCGCGTTCTCGGCCGCGTCGGGGCCGGCCAGGAGGAGCACCTCCCCGCGTCCCAGGGGGATGGAAACGGCCGGCGCGGGAGCCCCGCCCACCGGGCGCGCTCCCGGCATCCGGCTCGCGATGGCGCCCGGGCCGGTCGCGAGCGCGAGGCCGTCGGCGACCGATGCGCTCGCGGCCGCCGGCTCCGGCTGGGCGCCGCCCCAGGAGACGTCGAGGCGCCGCTCCAGGGCGGGCTGCGCCCCCGGCGCTCCCGCGGCCCAGATCAGGAGCCCGCCGGCCCGGGCCCGCGCCAGGGCGGCCGCGGCCTCGCCGTCGGGGAGCCGGGCCGTCCCGGTCGAGAGGAGGATCACCGCGTCCGCCGGCGCATCCCCGGGGCGCTCCAGGCGCAGCGGCCGGCGGCCGGTGGCCTCCAGCCAGTCGTGGAGCGCGGCCAGGCCATGCCGTCCGGTGCCGCTGCTCGTCGGCAGCCAGGCGTCGACCGCCGACCGCTCCCGGCCGAACGCCACCGCCGCGCCGGCCGCGCCCAGGGCCAGGGCCACGGCGCCGGCGGCGAGCCCGGCTCCCCGCCTCACGCGCGTCCCCCCGCGGCCGCGGCGGCGGCGCGCCGCGCTGCCGAGACACAGGCGCGGGCCTCGTTTGCCTGCGGGCGCCCGCCTCCGTAGAGCAGGCGGTCGAGGGCGGCGGCCAGCCGGGCGAAGTCCTCTGCGGCCGCGGGCGCGGTCTCGGCCACGCGCGCCGCCATCTCGCGGTTGGTGAGGGCCCGGCCCGGAGGCAGCGCGCGGCTCCGCTCCAGGGCGCCGAGGGCGAGCAGGAAGGCGGCCCGGACCGCTTCGGCCGGGTCGTCGCCGCGGAGGGCCTCCTCGGGAGCCTCCGGCGGCGGCGCCTCCGGGGTGGCGCGGGCGGGGGCGCGCCGGCGGGAGCGGCGCAGGCGGCCGCGGAGCGCGGTCAGCCCGAGCGCGGCCGCCGCGGCCGCCACCGCCGCGAAGAAGAGGGCCCGCCCGCCGGTGGCCCAGGCCTCGGCCTCGGTCGTGCCCAGGCGCTCGACGAGCCAGTCCCAGAGGCGCTCCAGCCAGAGCAGGAGCGGCACCGCCTCCCCGCGGACGGGCCGGAAACGGGGCTCCTCCAGGATGCGCGACAGCACTCGGCGCTCCGCCGCCGTGGCGCGCAGCCCGGGCTCCGGCGGGGCCGGCGCTCCGGCGGGAGGGGCACCTGCGGCGAGCGCCAGCGCCAGGAGGGCCGGATTCACGCCGGCGTCCCCAGGGTGCGCGCCCAGCGGTCGAGGTCGAGCCCCTCGCGGCGCGCCCGCCGGTCGAAGTACAGGACCGCCACCGCGACGAGGCCGAAGGGCCGGAGGGCGGCGAGCGCCAGGACCTCGAAGGCCACCACCGGGACCTCGGCCGCGGCGGGGAGGCGGCCGCCGAGCGCGCCGGGCGCCAGCGCCGCGGCGGCCACGGCACGCGGCAGGCCGGCGAGGCCGTTCACCGCCAGCGTGATGGCGAACACCGCGAGCAGCAGGACCGAGGCCACGAGCCCCGGCCGCTCGCGGAGCGGCGCTCCCGGGACGGCGCGCATGAGCCAGCGGCTCCGCAGGAGGGCTCGCGGGCCCAGCCCCTCCACGCCCGCCGCCGGAAGCGCCAGCAGCGTGGCGAGGAAGGCGGCGAGGAAGGCGAGGCCGGCGCCGAGGACGGCGGCGGCGCCGCCGACGAGCTGGCCGCCGCCCGAGCCGGCCCTCCACAGGAGCAGGGCGCCGGGGACGGCGCCCAGGGCCGGAGCCGCGAGCAGGGCGCAGACGACGGCTGCGCTCGCCCCCAGCACGCCCGGCGTGCGGCGCAGGATGGCGCGCCAGGGGCTCGCCGGCGCCGCCGCCGGGTCGAGCGACGGGGTCACCAGCACCGCCGCCGCCGCCGAGACCCAGAGCTGGCCGAAGAACAGCAGGCCACCGGCGAGCGCCATGGGCGGGAGCATCTCCACGGCCTCGCGGAGGCGCCCGGCGCTCGCGGCGCCCGAGGCGGCGGAGAGGAGGAACGCCTGGGCGCGGCCCAGCTCGACGCGGGCCAGGACGAAGAGCGGAGCCTCCACCAGCAGCGCGGCCGCGAAGAGGCTCCGGAAGTGGCGGCGGTGGAGCGCCACCGCCCGGTCCAGGATCTCGCCGAGGCCCAGGGGCCGGATGGAGAGGTCGCGCGGGGCCACCGCGCGAGCATAGAGCCCGCCCCGGCGGCGGCCAAACCCCGCTCCCGGGCGGGTTTGACGCCGCCCCCGCCCCGCGCTACATCCGTCGCCGGTGCGCGTGCAGCTCAACGGCGAGGCGCGGGAGATCCCCGAGGGCCTGACGGTGGCGGGGCTCCTGGCCCACCTCGGTGTGAAGGCGCCGCGCGTCGCCGTGGAGGTCAACGAGGCGGTGGTGACGAGGGACCGCTACGACGGGCACGCCCTGCAGGCCGGCGACGCCGTGGAGATCGTCGCCTTCGTCGGCGGAGGGTAGGCCCGTGAGCGACACCTGGTCCATCGGGAAGCACACCTTCGGGAGCCGGCTCCTGGTGGGCACGGGGAAGTACGCCGACTTCCCCACCATGCGGCGGGCCCTCGAGGCCTCGGGCGCCGAGCTGGTCACGGTGGCGGTGCGCCGCCTCGACCTGTCGAAGAAGGGCGAGGAGTCGCTCCTCGGGTGGATCCCGCAGGGGATGAAGCTCCTGCCGAACACCGCCGCCTGCTACACCGCCGAGGAGGCGGTCCGGACCTGCCGGCTGGCGCGCGAGCTGGAGCTGGGTGACCTGGTGAAGCTCGAGGTCATCGGCGACAAGCGCACGCTCTTCCCCGACGTCGAGGAGCTCGTGAAGGCCGCCCGGACCCTGGTGAAGGAGGGCTTCACCGTCCTGCCCTACACCAGCGACGACCCGGTGGTGGCGAGGAAGCTCGAGGACGCGGGCTGCGCCGCGGTGATGCCGCTGGGCGCGCCCATCGGCTCCGGGCTCGGCATCCGGAACCCAGCCGCGCTCCGCATCCTCATGGAGTCGGTCCAGGTGCCGGTGCTGGTGGACGCCGGCGTCGGCACGGCCAGCGACGCCGCCGTCGCCATGGAGCTCGGCGCGGTCGCGGTGCTCATGAACACCGCCATCGCCGAGGCCAAGGACCCGGTGCTCATGGCGGAGGCGATGCGGGAGGCGGTCTCCTCGGGCCGCAAGGCCTGGCTGGCGGGCCGGATGCCGATGCGGCTCCACGCCGCGGCCTCGAGCCCGATGACCGGGCTCATCGGGCGCTAGCCGCGGCGGGGGCGACGGCCTCCCAGGTGTCGGCCACCATCCGGAAGACCCGGGACGGCTTCCCCCAGTTCCCCGCGGCGAAGCCCTGGCAGATCCGGTCGTAGGCCTCGGGGTGCTGGTGGGGCTGGAACTCCTCCACCGTGCCCTTGAGCGCGAAGCCCGTCCAGGCGTCGAGGTCCAGGACGAGCCGCGTCTCCTGCCGGTTCGACTTCAGGTTCATGTAGGTCTTCAGCGCCAGCCCGTCGCCGTGGTAGAGCGCGAGCCTCCCGAGCCGCTCCTCGTGGTGGAAGATGAAGCGGGGGGACAGGTTCGCGGTCTCGCCCACCGCCACCAGGGCCACCGGGACCGCGCCCACCGTCTGCAGCACCTCGTCGTGCGGGATGCGCTCGAAGAACTTCATCGTGTAGGGGCTGTGGTGGACGGTGAAGATCTGGGTGCCGTGGAGGACCACGCCCCCCGGCCGCGGCTCCGCGAGCTCGGCGGAGGCGTCGGGCGAGACCAGCGCCCGGGTCTTGATCTGGAATCCCAGGTACCGGTCGACGTCGGTGATGTGGACGGTGACGCACTCGCCCCTGCCCGGCGGGCGCGGGAGCTCGCCCTCGAGGTGGACCCGGAGCTCCCTGGCTCCGGCCGCCTCGAGCCGGTGGACGGAGCTCACCCCCACGGCGGCGTGCGTCCCCGCCAGGCTGGTCGTGCCCATGAAGGACAGCACCTTCTCGTACTTCTGGCTGGGGAAGTGGGAGGCCTGGCGCGCCTTCTGCTCTTCCAGGAACTGGAGCAGGGGCCGGAGTGCTGCGTCCACGAGCGAGCCTCCCGGGCGGGCGGCTGGCGCCGTGCCCCCCGCGCGCCTGATGATGGGAGCGTCCGGATACCAGATGCGCGCACCCCGTGTCCATCTCGTCACCGACCGCCGCCTGGCGCCGGACCTGGCGGCGGCGGCGCGCCGCGCCCTCGAGGGCCTTCCGCCCGGTGCGGCGGCGCTGCAGCTGCGCGAGAAGGACCTCGGCGGCGCCGAGCTCCTGCGGCTGGCGAGGGCGCTGCTGACGGCCTGCCGGGAGTCGGGCCAGCTCCTCCTCGTGAACGACCGCGTCGACGTCGCGCTGGCGGCGGGCGCCGACGGCGTCCACCTCCCCTCGGCCGGGGTGCCGCCGGCGGAGGCGCGGCGCCTCGTCGGGCCCGGCCTCCTGGTCGGCGTCTCCTGCCACTCCGCCGCCGAGGTGGCGCGCGCCCGCGAGGGGGGCGCCGACTACGCCACCTTCGGCCCCGTCTTCGACACCCCGTCGAAGCGGGCCTTCGGGCCGCCGCCGGGCCTGGCCGGCCTCGCGGAGGCGGCCCGGCTCGGCCTGCCGCTCGTCGGGCTCGGCGGCGTCGACCCCGGGAACGCCGCCGCGGTCCGCGCCGCCGGAGCCGCGGGCGTGGCCGCGGTACGCGCCTGGCTCGCCTCGCCCGACCCGTCCGCCGCCGTCCGCGCGCTCCTGGCCGCTGGCTTGACCGGTCGCGAGGGCGGCCCCTACAGTGTCCCACCTGCATGAGCGCGGCGCGCGCCGGCCGGGACCTGCTCCGCATGGTCCCCATCTTCTCCCACCTCCCGGACGACGAGCTCGACGGGCTGGCGCGGCTCGTGGATCCGCGGGCGGTCTCCGCCGACGCGCTGGTGGTGGGGCAGGAGGACCGCGGCGACGCGCTCTACGTGCTGGCCCGCGGCCGGGTGAAGGTCGTCATCTACGGCGAGTCGGGGCGCGAGGTCATCCTCCACGTCTTCCGCAGGCCCGGCGACTTCTTCGGCGAGATGAGCCTGCTCGACGGGAGGCCGCGCTCGGCGAGCGTCATCGCCGCGGAGGATTCGGAGCTCCTGGTGCTGTCGCGGGAGGCCTTCCGGGAGCACCTGCGCCGTTCCGCCGGCACGGCCCTGGCCGTCCTCGCCGAGATGTCGCGCCGGCTCCGCGAGGCCGACGAGGTCATCGGCAACCTCGCCCTGCTCGACGTCTACGGCCGGCTGGCCCGCAAGCTCCGCGACATCGCCGACGCCGACGGCGAGCCCGGGCCGGAGGGCGTCGTCATCCGGGACATGCCGACGCAGTCGGACATCGCGGCGATGATCGGCACGAGCCGCGAGACGGTCTCGCGGGCCTTCGCCGAGCTCGCCCGCCGGGGCGCGGTGCGGCTCAGCGGGCGGCGCCTCGTGCTCCGGCCCGAGCTCATCGCCGGAGCGGCGCGGGAGCGCTGAAGGGGGCCGAGGTCGCGCCGTGGACCCCCTCGCCGGAGCACTCGTGGCCCTGCTGGCCGCACCCCCCGGCGGCGCCCCCGGCGGCGGCCACGGCCACCGCCACGGCCGGCACGGGAACCCGGAGGACCTCGGGCGCTACATCGCGAGGATGGAGGACCCGGAGCGGGCCTCCTGGCAGCGGCCCGACGAGGTCGTGGCGGCACTGGGGTTGCGGCCCGGCGACGTGGCCTGCGACGTCGGCGCCGGGCCCGGCTACTTCACGCTGCGGCTCTCGCGCGCGGTCGGGCCCGGCGGACGCGTCTGGGCCGTGGACGTCGAGCCGGAGATGATCGCCGCGCTGCGGGAGCGGCTGGAGCGCGCCGGGGCGAGGAACGTCACCCCGGTCCTGGCGAGGGCCGACGACCCGCTGCTGCCGCCCGCCGCCTGCGACGTGGTGCTGGTCGTCGACACCTTCCACCACTTCCCGGACGGCGTCGCCTACCTGCGCGGCCTGGCGGCGAGGCTCCGGCCCGGCGGGCGCATCGTCAACGTCGACTTCCACAAGCGGGAGATGCCGGTGGGGCCGCCCATCGAGAACAAGGTGGCGCGCGAGGACTTCCTCGCGGCGGCGCGGGCCGCCGGCCTGGCGGTGGTGGAGGAGAAGACCTTCCTCGTGCACCAGTACTTCTTCGTGCTGGCGCCGCAGCGCTAGCTAGACGGCGGAGCGCGATTCGCGATCGCGGGGCGCAGGGCCCGCCGGGCGGCGGCCGGGCTCCCGCCGGCCGCCGGGCCGGATCCCGACCTCCCTGCCGCGAGCCCCCAGCGCCAGGACCAGCGCCGGCGCGAGGAAGCCGACGTCGCGCAGGACCGTCCACCAGGTGGCTCGCGTGCCGGCTCCGAAGCAGCCGCAGTCGAGGTCGATGCCGCGCAGCAGCGCCTGGGTCAGCCCGCCGGTGAACAGCCCGAGGAGCGCGGTGGCGAGGAGCGCCGCGGGGCGGACCCACACGTCGAGGAGGAGGAGCGCGCCGACCAGGAGCTCGAGCCCCACGACCGCCACCGCGGCGAACGGCACCAGCGCCGGCGGCAGGAGCCGGTAGTTCGCCACGTCCACCGCGAAGCCGGCCATGTCCGGTAGCTTCGTCGCCGCGGCGTAGAGGAACAGGCCGCCGACGAAGAGGCGGGCCAGGAGGCGCAGGGTCTTCACCGGACCCCCTGGCGCGCGGCGCAGGAGGCGCAGGCCCCCGACTCCCCCGGGCCGCCGGCGGCGATCCAGGCCGGCCAGGCGCCGTCGAGGACGCGCACGCCGCCGAGGCCCCGGGCGGCGAGGGCCGCCGCCACCTCGTCGGCGTGCCCCGAGGCCGGGTCGTCGTCGTAGACCACCACCGTGCGGAAGCGCTCGAGCTGGAAAAGGGTCTCCAGCGGCACCTCGCCGGGCGGGAGGTGGAGCGCGCCCGAGGCGTGGCCGGCGGCGAACTCGCCCGCGCCGCGGGCGTCGACGAAGGCGGCGGCGCAGGCGGCGCAGAGCGGCGCCGCCTCGGCCACCGAGATGCGAGGCACCAGGGAGGTGGCGCCCGGGAGCTTGCAGGCGCCGGCCTGCTCGGCGGCGGAGCGCACGGGCTCGGCGAGCCGGGCGGGGCGCGGCGACAGGCCGTTGGCGGCGATGCCGGTGAGGCTGCCGGCGGCGGCCAGGGCCGCTGCATGGGCGAGGAGGCGCACCGCCGTCATCGTAATGCGGGGGCGACGGGCCGGCGAGTGGATCCGGTGCCTTTCCGCGGGGCTGCGGCTATATTGCCACCCGCCATGCCGACGCCCGTCTACGCGGTGGCGAAGGAGTTCGTGTTCTCCGCCGCCCACCAGATCCGCATGCACGGGGGCAAGTGCGAGCGGCTGCACGGCCACAACTGGCGCATCCGCGTCCACGCGCGCGCCTCGCAGCTGGACCGGATCGGCATGGTCGTGGACTTCGCCGACCTGCAGCGCCTCGTCGCCGAGGTCTGCGCCCGCTTCGACCACCGCAACGTGAACGAGGTGGCGCCCTTCGACGAGGTGAACACCACGGCCGAGAACCTGGCCCGCTTCGTCCACGACGAGGTGAACCGCGGGCTCCAGGTCTCCGAGGGCGGGCGCGTGCGGGTGGCGCTCGTCGAGGTCTGGGAGAACGAGGGCTCCCTCGCGACGTACCGCGAGGAGTAGGGCGCCGGTCGCCGTCGGTCCCCGGCCGTATCCTCGCGGCCGTGTCGACGCTCCTCCTCGTGCCCACGCCGCTCCGCGCGGCGCGGGCCGCACGGCGGCTGTGCGACGCCGAGGGCGGCGTGCTCCTCGGCGCGCGCGTGGCCACGCCGGAGGCGCTCCTCCCGGCGCTCCTGGCCGCCGCCGGCGACCCGCGGACCCTCCTGTCGCCGCTCGGGGTCCGCCTTCTGGCGCTGGAGTCGGCCGGGCCCCCGGGAGCTCCCCTGGCCGGGGCCGACCCCGCCGGCGGCCTGGCGCGGGCGTGGGCGGCGGCGCTCGCCGAGCTGCGGCGCGGCGAGGTGACCGCCGACGTCGCCGCGGCCGCCGCCGCCTCGCTCGGAGGGAGGCCCGGCGAGCGGCTCGCGGCCCTGGCCGCGGCCCTGCGCCGCTACCAGCAGCGGCTCGAGGACCTCGGAGCTCTCGACCGCCCCGCGGCCCTGCGCGCCGCCGCGTCGGCGGTGCGCCGCGGCGCCGCCGCCGAGGCCACGGGATCGCTCGACCTGCTCGCGGTGGACGGGTTCGGGGCGCCGTCGGCGGGCGAGTGGGATCTCTTCGCGGCCCTGGCGGGTCGCGCGCGCCGGGCCCACGTCCGGGCGCCGGCCCTCGCCGAGCGGCCCGACCTCTTCGCCGGCGCCGAGCCCCTCCTCCGGCGCGCCGAGGGGCTGGGCGCCGGCTCCGCGGAGACCTCCCTCTCGCTCGGCCGGGCCGAGGCGCGGGAGCCGAGGCTGGGGCGGATGCTCCTGGCGCTGGCCGGCGGGCCCGGCGGCGGCCCGGCCGGCGACGGCGGGCGCCTGCGCCTCGCGGCCGGCGCCGGCGAGGAGGGGGAGGCGGAGGTCGCGGCCCGGCTCGCCGCCGGCCTCCTCGAGGGCGGGCTGGCGCCGGAGGACGTCCTCCTCTTCGCGCCGGCGACGGCGCGGGCGGCCCCCCTGCTGGCCCGCGCCTTCGCCGACCGCGGCGTGCCGCTCGCCTGCGGCGCGGCCGGGTCGCTCGCCGAGGCGCCGCCGGTGCGCGCCGTCCGCGCGGCCCTCGCCGCCGGGGCGGCGCCGGGGGAGGAGGCCGCCGCGGCCGCCACGAGCTACCTGGACCCCGGGCGATCCGGGGAGCTGCTCCGGCCGTTCGGGCGGCCGGCGACGGCGGCCGCCCAGGCCGCCGCGCTCGCCGCGCTCCTCTCGGCCGGCGGCGTCCGCCGGCGCGCGGCGCGCGGCGAGGCGGCGCGGGCCGCCCGCGACCTCGCCGCGCTCGACCGGCTCGAGGAGACGGCCGAGGATCTCGCCCGGGCGCGTGCGCTCCTCGGCCGAGGGGCGGACCGGCTCGAGCCCGCGGCCTGGCTGTCGTCGCTCGACTGCGCCCTCGCCGCGGCCGCGGCCCCGCCGGCCGCGGAGCCGGCGTCGGGGGCCGTGGAGCTCTGGCCGCTCGCCGAGGCCCCGGGCCTCGAGGCGCGGGCCGCGATCGTCCTCTCCTGCGCCCGGGGCCGCTTCCCGGCGCCGCCGCCGCCCGAGCCCCTCCTGCGGGAGCCCGAGCGCGCCGCGGTGAACCGGCTCCTGCGCCGCGGCGCGCTGGCCACCGCTTCCGCGCGGCGGGCCGACGCGCTGCTCGCCGCCGCCGGGGCGCTGGCGGCCGGTCGCGAGCTCGTCGCCTGCACCTGGGCCGCCTCGGGGCCGGAGGGTCCGGGAGAGGCCCCGGCGCCGCTCGCCGCCGAGGCGGCGGCCCTGGCGGGGTCCGATCCGGAGCCTCCCGCCGCCGGCCCGGCGCTGGGCGAGGCCCGGGCCGCGG
>DATBLK010000077.1:0-3314 GCA_036555405.1 Anaeromyxobacteraceae bacterium | reverse complement strand
TCCTCCTCGGCGGACCGCGCCGGCGCCGGGGGAATCGCCGGGGCCGCGCCGGCGGCGGGCAGCGGGGCCGGCGGCTCGGCGCGCCGCCCCTCCTGGACCCGGTGGGCGGCCTCCGCGAGCCGGAGGAGCTCCTCCTCCAGGTCGGCGCGGCGAAGGGCGGCGTCGGCCGGCGCGGCCTCCTCGCCGTCCACTTCCAGGGCGAGCTGGCGCAGCGCCTCCTCGGCCTCGCGCGCCGCCACCGCTCGCCCGTCCTCGCGCTCGGCGCGCCGGCGCATCGCCAGCTCCTCCTCCTCGGCGCGCAGGACCTCGGCCTCCCGGTGGCGCTCCTCCTCCGCAGCGCGGCGCAGCTCCTCGGCGCGGGCTCGCAGGGCCGCGGCCGCGGCGCGGCGCTCCTCGGGCGGGGTCGGCGGCGGCGCCGGCTCCGGCATGGGCTCGTCGAGCTCGAGCTCCGCGGGGTCGAACGGGGCCGCCGGCGGCTCCGCCGGCCCGAGCAGGGAGCGGAGCTCCTCCGCCAGCCGCGCCGCGTCGACGGGGCGCGGGAGGGCGAGCGCAGGTGGGTCGCCCTCGGGGAGGCCGAGGAGCAGGAGCGGCAGCGCGCGCGTCCCCGCGCCGGCGCGGAGCCTTCGCGCCAGCTCCAGCCCCTCGCCCTGCTCCAGGTCGCTGGCGACCAGGACCGCGTCCGGCCGCGACCCGTTCAGGGCGGCGAGAGCGTCGGTGACGTTCGTGGCGAGCTGCGCCTGCGCGCCGGCGCCGAGCAGCGCCCGCTTCACCGCCGCGATCTCGGCGATGTCGTCGTCGACGAGGAGGACCCGGCGCACGCGCGATGATGGATCGGAGGCGGAGGGGCGGCAAGGCGACCGCGGCCCCGGCTCCGGTGTCACAGCATCGCCTGCGGGTCCACGTCGAACCGCACCGAGGTGCCGGCCGGCGGGCGGCTCGCGGCCGGGAGCAGGGCCCGGTGCGCCCGGCGCAGCGCCCCCGGGTCGGCGGAGCGGAAGATGATGTGCCAGCGGCTCCGCCCGCGGAGCCGCTCCAGGGCCGCCGGCGCCGGGCCGAGCATGGCCAGGTCCGAGCCGGGGGCGAGCGCCGCCCGGGCCGCGGCCCCGAGCGCCTCGGCCGCGCGGCGCGCGCCGGCCTCCGGCCCCTCGATCCGGACGGCCAGGAGGCGGGAGAAGGGCGGCCAGCCCCGCTCGCGGCGCGCCGCCAGCTCCGCCTCGGCGAAGCGGGCGTAGTCGTGGGCGGCAGCGCAGGCCACCGCCGGGGAGCCGGGATTCCAGGTCTGGACCAGGACCCGACCGCCCTCGGCGCCCCGCCCGGCCCTCCCCGCCACCTGGGCCAGGAGCTGGAAGGTCCGCTCCGCGGCCCGGAAGTCGGGGAGGGCGAGAGCGGTGTCGGCGAGGACCACCCCCACGAGCGTGACCCCGGGGAAGTCGTGCCCCTTGGCGACCATCTGCGTGCCCACGAGCACGTCGACCTCGCGGCGCGCGAAGCGGGCGAGGACCGCGGCGACGTCGCCGGCGCTCGAGACCGCGTCGCGGTCCAGGCGGGCGAGCCGCGCCGCCGGGAGGAGGCGCCGCACCGCCTCCTCCACCTGCTCGGTCCCCACCCCCACGCCCAGCCGCGGCCCGCCGCAGTCCGGGCAGTCGTCGGTCATCCGCTCCGCCCGGCCGCAGTAGTGGCACAGGAGGGCCCCGCGCCGCCGGTGGAAGGTGAGGGAGACGGCGCAGGCGGGGCAGCGGGCCTCGCGCCCGCAGGCCTGGCACAGCACCAGCGTCTGGTACCCGCGCCGGTTGAGGAACAGGATGGCCTGCTGCCGGGCCGCCAGGGTCTCGGCGAGCGCGTCGGCGAGCGGCGGGGACAGCAGCCCCGGCGAGGGGACGGTGCGCCGGAGCTTCGCCAGGTCCACGATCTCCACCCGGGGCAGCGGCCGGTCGTCGATGCGGCGCGGCAGGGCGAGGAGCCGGTAGCGGCCGCGGCGCGCGTTCTCCAGCGTCTCCAGCGACGGGGTGGCCGAGCCGAGGACGCAGGGCGTCCCGGCGAGCCGGGCGCGGACCACCGCCAGGTCGCGCGCCTGGTAGGGCGGGCCCTCCTCCTGCTTGAAGGACGGGTCGTGCTCCTCGTCGACCACGACGATGCCCAGGTCGGCCACCGGCGCGAAGACGGCGCTTCGCACGCCGACGCAGATGCGCGCCTCCCCGCGGCGCAGCCGCAGCCAGTCGGCGTGCCGCTCCGCGTCGGAGAGGCCCGAGTGCAGCACCGCCACCTCCGCGCCGAAGCGGGCGCGGAAGCGCCCCGCCAGCTGCGGCGTGAGGGCGATCTCCGGCACCAGGACCAGCGCCCCGCGGTCCCGCCGGCGCACCTCGGCGATGGCCTGGAGGTAGACCTCGGTCTTCCCCGAGCCGGTGACCCCGTGGAGGAGGAAGGTGGCGAAGCCGCCGGCGGCGGCGGCCAGCGCCTCGAGGGCGGCGCGCTGGTCCCCGGTCGGCGGAAGCGGCACCCCGGACGCCTCGAGGGTCCCGCCGGCCGGGACCCGCCCCTCGGTCTCGATGCGGACCGTCCCCTTCCGCGCCAGCTCGCGCAGCGCCGGTCGCCCGCGCGGGAAGGCGGCGCGGAGCTCCTCCACCGGGATCCGGCCGCGCGCCAGGAGGTACTCGAGCACGGCGCGCTGGCTCCGGGCGCGGGCCGGCAGGAGCTCGAGCGACGCGGCGGCGCCCGCGGCCGGCGCCGCCCAGTCCACGCCCCGGCGCGACGGCGCCTCGGCGCCGCGCCGGGTGTTCAGGCCGGGCGGCAGGGCCGCGCGGTGGAGCTCGCCGGGCGGACACAGGTAGTAGTCCTCGGCCCAGCGCAGGAGCGCCACCAGGTCGGGCGTGAAGAGGGGAAAGGCGTCGAGCACGTCGGCGACGTCCCGGAGCCGGACGCCCGCGGGCGGCGCCGCGGGAAAGCCCACGACGTAGCCGGTGGCGCGCCGGCTCCGCCCGAAGGGCACGGCCACCCGGCGGCCCAGCGTGACCTCCCCGGCGATGCGGGACGGCACCCGGTAGGTGAAGGTGCCGCGCACCGCGGCGGCGACCGCGACCTCGACGAGCACGCGCGCGAGTGTAGCAGCGGGGGCCCCCCTCGCCCCGACCTCTCCCGCCGGGCGAGGGAGAGCGGGAGTGATTCCGCGCGCCACCTGATGTGACGCTCGAGATGGGGGGCGCGGACTCCCCACCATTTGTCAAGCGCGGCTGTCGGCTCATGCGGCCACCGCAGAGGGCGCGCCGGCAGGTACCCGGCGCGGCCGGTTCGGGTCGAAAAGCGTGCTGTCCTTGAGC
>DATBLK010000061.1:0-9199 GCA_036555405.1 Anaeromyxobacteraceae bacterium | reverse complement strand
TGTCGCTGAAGACCACGATGCTCTTGCGGCCGGCGCGGGTCTCGCGCAGGTACTCGGACGCCAGGAGCAGGGCGCCGCTGATGTCGGTGTATCGGGCGTGCGACCGCGCCTGGGCGAAGCGGTCGAGCTTGGCAGCCAGGGCGAGCTTCTGGGCGTTGGCCCGGCTCGGCTGGGAGTCGAGCTCGACGCTCGCCTCCACGCTGGCCCGGTCGTAGCTCCGGTCCTCGATGCGGATGACGAACAGGCTGTCGCCGGGCCGGAGCCGGGGGAGGAGACCGCGCTCGACGATGCGCACGGCCTCCGTCCGCTGATCGGCGTAGGTGCCGGAGACGTCGATGAGCACGCAGGTGGCGCGGGCGTGCGCCCGACCGTCGCTGCAGGCGCAGGCGAGGAGCAGGGCCGAGGCGGCCAGGGCGCGGGGCGACGTCATCGGTTCACCTTGACCGGGCCGGTGCGATCGGCCGGGTTGCGGATGGCCGCCCCTCCCAGGGGGTGGAAGCCCTCGGGCCCGCGCGCCCGGACCAGGCGCTCGAGCTGGAGCGGGACGATGATGTAGATGTCGTAGACGTGGGTCAGGGCGCCGGCGAGGGTGCGCGCCCCGTGGCCCAGCAGCCGGAGGACCACCCCGGCGCCGCGGATCGCGAGCGCCAGCGCCCGACCCAGCACGTGCCGGCCGCTCTCCACCAGCATCTCCAGCGGCACCGCGATCATCGCCAGGATCCACGGCAGGATGAAGCCCAGCACCGCCTGGCCGATCATGGGGATGCGGGAGAGGAGCGGGGCGGCCACGGTCTCCTTGCCCCGGATCGCCTCCCCGGCCAGGGCCAGGGCCAGGGCCTTGTCGGCCTCGAGGAGCTGCTCCCGCAGGATGGCGAGCGAGGCCTCGACCGCCGCCAGGAGCGCGAGGCCCGTCAGGGCCACGCCGAAGACGATGCGGCGGCGCGAGGGGGAGAGCCCGCCGAGCCTGGGGAAGAGGTGCGTGATCCCCAGGGTCTCCATGACGAAGATCCCGGCCGCGACCTCCATGAGCACGATCACCAGGGCCGCGATGGTGGAGATGGGCATGCCGAAGACGTAGCCCCCGCCCGGCACGAGCTCGGACATGGGGCGGGCGATGAGCTGGAAGTTGACGAGCCCCCCGAATCCGGCGACGGCCACGACGAAGGCGGAGATGACGAAGAGGTTGAGGGCGCTCGCGGCCAGCGCGCGCTCGGCGGCGTCCTCGCCGCGGCGGATCTTCTCGTACCGCTCCATGTACCCGTCGATGCGGCCCGAGGTGTCGAGCACCGCGGTCACGGCGCTGCCCACCCGGTCCAGGAGCGCGCGGACGACCTTCCACAGCGAGGCGCTCTGCGCCAGGATCTTGTGGCGGCGGGCCACCGCTTCCCGGTACTCGTGCAGGGCCTTCCGGTCGCCCGCCACGGCCGACTTGTGGATCTCCTCCAGGACCTTCTGCACGGTGTGGTCCCCGGCCCGGGGCATGCCGGCGATGGCCTGGACGGCCGCGGGCCAGCCGGGGGCCTCGGGCGGCGTGAGGCTCGAGGCCTTGAGGTCCTCCTCGATGCGCTTCACGCTCTCGTCGAGCTGCCGGTGGAGCGCAGGGTACTGCTTGAGGTCGCTCGTGAAGGTCTTCGCCAGGCGGGTGAACTCCCGCTCCAGCCTGGCCTCGGCCTCGATCCGGCCGGCCTCGAGCAGGACCTCGCGGTTGCGGCTCCGGAGCTCGTCCGAGACGCTGCCCAGCCAGCGCCCGACGAGGCGCAGACCTCCGCCGAGCGCGGTCCCCAGCCTGCGCAGCGCCCGGTGCGCGGGCACGCGCGCGGCGTAGAGGAGCACCTGGGTGACGAGCCAGAGGACGAGCAGCGAGAGCACCGGGCTGTCGGGCCATGGATAGAAGCCGCGCATGACGGGGATCATGGGTACCGGGTGTGTAGGGAATCAAACGACCGCGCCAAGCCCCCGCCAGGCGAGGCGATCCGCGGGCGGCGAGGCCGGCCGGGGGGGCGACCCCGGCGACCCGCCGCGCGGCGCGAGCCGGCGCCGGCCGGAGGTAGGATGCGGGCCATGAGGCTCCGGCTGCCGCTGGCGAGGCGCGGGTGGATCCCGAGGCGGTGGCCGACGCTGCCGCTCGCCGCCTGGGCCGTGCTCGGGCTGGCGGCGCTCTCCGTCGTCAACGGCTGCTACCAGGTCGCCCGCAAGCCGACCGAGCTCATCGCGCTCGTCGCGCCGTCCTCGTCGAGGACCCCGGAGTCGACCTGGTCGGAGTACGGGTCGCTCTTCCGCGAGCACGCGACGGACATCATGCGGCCGGAGCTCCTGGCGGCGCTGGTGCAGGTCGAGAGCGCGGGGGACCCGCTGGCGCGGACGCCCTGGCGGTGGCGCTGGAGCTGGAACCCCCTGGAGCTCTACGCGCCGGCGTCGAGCGCGGTGGGGATCCTCCAGCAGACGGAGGAGACCTTCGCCGAGGCGCGGCGCTTCTGCATCCACGGCCACGCCGTGGCCCGCGACGGGCCCTGGCACGACCCGCGCTCCTGCTGGCTCACCTTCCTCCAGTTCCGCTCCGTCCCGGGCCACGCCATCGAGACGACCGCGGCGAGGCTCCACTGGGTCGTGGTCGACACGCTCGCCGGGCGCCGGGGCGTCGAGGCGACGCTGGCGCAGAAGCAGCGGCTCGCGGCCGTGGTCCACCTGTGCGGCCGGCAGCGCGGCGCCGCCTTCGCGCAGCGCGGCTTCCGGGTGCTCCCCGGCGAGCGGTGCGGCGACCACGGCCTCGGCCGCTACCTGACGAGGGTCCAGCGCCTGCAGGGCGCCTTCGCGCGGCTCGGCGCGGCGAGCTGAGGGACTCCGGTGAGCCGCGTGCGAACCGGCCGCGGCCGGTCGGCGCGGCTCAATCGCCGCCCTCGCGCTCTCGCGGCCTGTGGCAGGCGAAGCTGCCCGCATCCTCGACGCTCCCGCGGCCCGAGTAGCGGGCCTCCTCGGGGTAGGGGCAGAGCGGGCGGCTGCGCCCCGGCATGGCGGTGCTGGCGGCGACGATCGAGTCGGGCGCCCTGCCCCGCTCGACCCAGTCGACCAGCGGCGTGAAGGCGTCGAAGGCGTTGAGGCCCGGGCCGCCGCCGCAGTGGTGCATCCCCGGCACGAAGAAGAAGCGGAAGAAGCCCGCCGTCCTCCCGCGACCCATCGCCTCGGTCACCGCGTCGTAGTACTCGACGGTCTTGTACAGGCTGAGCGCGTGGTCGTTGGTGCCGTGGTACATGATCAGCTTGCCGCCGCGCCGGCGGAAAGCCGAGAGGTCGGGGTCGACCGCATCGAGCAGCAGGCCGGTGGACGCGAGCCGCGCCGGATCGGTGTCGTAATTGAAGGTGAAGGGGTCGTAGGACGGGTCGCCGAAGGCGATGTAGCGAAAGAACCCGTCCTGGAAGCTGAACTGCAGCGACGGGGTGACGGCGCCGCCGCTGATCCAGGCTGCCCAGCCCGAGGTCCCGTCCTCGGCGCCCATGGGGAAGCCGGGCGACAGCGAGCGCCCCCAGGAGTCCCGCGGGCCGGCGTAGACCTTGCGGACGGCCGAGACCTGGGCGGCGGTCAGGCAGGCGGGGCCGTCGGCGCCGCTGCACAGCAGGGAGACGGGGTCGAAGCGGCACCGGCGCGGGTCCTGCACCAGGCCGTCGACGAGCCCGTCCTTCCCGTCACACTCGGCGAGCACCGCGCCGGCGAGGAGGGGCAGCTTGGCCATCGGCAGGGGGCCCGCCGCCAGGGCGCGCGCGTTCCAGTTGAACCCGGTCATGAACTCGGTCCAGTGGTAGGCGGGCGCGCCCAGGAGGATCCCGTCGAAGTCCTCCGGGAAGCGTTGCGCCTCCATGAGGGCCTGGCCGCCGCCGCGCGAGCAGCCGACGAAGTAGGAACGGCCCGGCGCGCCGCCGTAGTAGGCGCGGGCGATCTCCTTGGCGACCGCGGTGGTCAGGTGGATCGCCCGGTACCCGAAGTCGACGACGGCCTGCGGGTTGCCGAGGGCCCAGCTGGCGTCGAGGCCGCCCCCCTTGTGCCCGGTGTCGGTCGCGCAGGTGGCATAGCCCCTCGCCAGGCCGGCGTTGCCGGAGGGAATCGCGCCGACGAAGCCGCCCCCGCCGGCGTGGTAGAGCCCCCCGTTCCAGGAAGTGGGCAGCTGCACGGCGAAGCCGATGGCGCCGGGTCCGATGTTCCCCTCCACCCGGCAGTGCTCGGGGAGGGTGCCGGCCGCGGCCATCCAGGCCGCCTTGGCGATGGTGGTGTCGGGGAGCGCGAGGGAGGTGAGCGCGCCGCAGTCGGCCGGCGAGGCGGCGCCGGCCAGCGGCGCCGGGAGCAGGGCCAGGAGCGACAGCGCCGTTCGGATCGTCGAGATGGACCTCATGGTGGGCCCCTTCGGATCGAGCTCGGTGAGCGTTTCGCGCTCGACAGTCTGGCCTCGCCCGAGCCTCGCGGCTTCCGCGTCCTTGCGCACCGGCCGGGGCTCGGGTGAAGCCCGCAGGCGGCCCGGGCGGTCTCGGGCCCGGACCACCCCCCGGGTGCGCAAGAACGGAGTCCCGCTCCGCAAGATCTCGAGAGCCGCCTGCCGGCCCGGCGCCAGGCGGGACGGGTGCGAGACGACGGCCCAACCGGGGTCCTTGAATCCTGGGACGGGCTCGCGATGGATGGGCCCGCGGAGTCGAGGAAGGGGAGGGGCACGAGCTGCGGCGTGAAGCCCGCGGGCCGGGTGGAGGCTTCCCACGGCGCGAGCGGCGAGAATCGTCTGGATGCGGAGCGGGTCGTCCTGCCCCGAGCCGCTCTCCGTGCCCGTGCTCGCCCTCGCGAGCCACGACACCTGGAGGGGAATCCGCGTCGAGGAGGCGCACTTCCCGACCGCCGGAGAGCGGCCCGAGGGAACGCTCGCCGGCCACGTCCTGGTGGTCGCCTCCCGCGCCCCCTTCCGCGTCGAGGCGCGGTGGCCGGGGGAGCTGCCGGCCGCCGAGCGCGTGCTCCACCCGGGGCAGTTCAACTTCTTCCCCGCGGCGACGGCGTACGCGGTCCGCTGGCTGGATCCCGCCGCGACGATCATGGTGGAGATGGCCCCGGAGACGGTCGCGGCGATGACCGGCGCCGGCGACCCCGGGGACCGGCCTCGCCTGCGGCCGCTGGCGAGCCAGAGCGACGGCTTCGTGGCTCACGTGGCCCTGGCGCTGCGCGACCTGGTTCGCGACGGCCACCCCGGCGGCGCGGCCTACGGGGAGGCCCTCGGGTCGGCCCTGGCCGAGCACATGGTTCGCAGGTACTCCGACGGGACGACGAGGCCGCGCGAGCCGAGGGGCGCGCTGCCGGTGCGGCTGCTGCGGCGGGTGGCCGACCACATCGAGGCCAACCTGGAGCGCGACATCACGCTGCACGAGCTGGCGCGCGAAGCCCAGATGAGCGTCTACCACTTCGCCCGGTCCTTCAAGCACCGCACCGGCCTGGCGCCCCACCAGTACATCCTGCAGCGGCGCATCGAGCGCGCCCGATCGCTGCTCACCGACCCGGTCCTCACCGTCGGGGACGTGGCGGTCCGGTGCGGGTTCGCGCACCACAGCCACTTCTCGGACACCTTCCACCGGTTCATGGGCATGACGCCCACCGCCTACCGCCGGGCCATGTAGCCCCGCCCCTCCCGCGCTAGACTGCGCCGACGAGCGAGGAGGTCCGCGGTGCAATACGTGAACCTCGGGCGCACCGGCCTCAGGGTGTCCCGCATCTGCCTGGGCATGATGACCTACGGAACGCCGCGCTGGCGGGCCTGGGTCCTCGACGAGGGGGCGAGCCGGCCCCTGGTGCGGCGCGCCGTCGAGCTCGGCGTGAACTTCTTCGACACCGCCGACTTCTACTCCGCCGGGGTGTCGGAGGAGCTCACCGGCAAGTTCCTGCGGGAGTTCGCGCGGCGCGAGGAGGTGGTCGTCGCCACCAAGGTCTTCTTCCCGGTGGACATGGCCTTCAGCGGAGGCGGCGCCCAGCGCCCCGAGAGCGCGCCCAACACCAGCGGCCTCTCGCGCAAGCGCGTCCTCGCGGCCATCGACGCCAGCCTCCGGCGCCTGGGCACCGACTACGTCGACCTCTACCAGATCCACCGCTGGGACTACGCCACCCCCATCGAGGAGACGATGGAGGTGCTGCACGACGTGGTGAAGGCGGGCAAGGCGCGCCACGTCGGGGCGAGCTCCATGTTCGCCTGGCAGTTCGCGAAGGCGCAGGAGGTCGCCCGGGGGCGCGGCTTCGCCCGGTTCGCGTCCATGCAGAACCACTACAACCTGGCCTACCGGGAGGAGGAGCGCGAGATGATCCCGCTCTGCCGCGACCAGGGCGTGGGCCTCATCCCCTGGAGCCCTCTCGCCCGCGGCTTCCTGGCGGGGAACCGCCGGGCCGGGGACCAGCAGGCCGGGGCCACGCCGCGAGCCCGGACCGACGAGCTGGCGCAGCGGTACTACTACGGCGAGGCGGACTTCGCGGTGGTCGAGGCCCTCACCCGGGTGGCCGCCGCCCGCGGCGTGTCGAACGCGCAGGTCGCGTACGCCTGGCTGCTGGGGAAGGGGGTGGCCGCCCCCGTCGTCGGCGCGAGCCGCCTCCAGCACCTCGACGACGCGGTCGCGGCCACGCAGCTGGTGCTGAGCGCCGACGAGAACGCCGCGCTCGAGGCCCCCTACCGCGCGCACCCGGTGCTCGGGCACGACTGATCGAGGGAGGTGCCCCGTGCCTCGGTTCGCAGCCAACCTGTCGATGCTCTTCGGCGAGGTCGAGTTCCTGGACCGCTTCGAGGCGGCGGCCCGCGCCGGCTTCCGGGGGGTGGAGTACCTGTTCCCCTACCCGTTCCCCAGGGAGGCGCTGGGGGAGCGGCTGCAGCGGCACCGGCTCGCCCAGGTGCTCCACAACCTGCCCGCCGGCGACTGGGCCGGGGGGGAACGCGGCATCGCCTGCCTGCCGGACCGCGTCGGCGAGTTCCAGGACGGCGTGGGGCTGGCCATCGACTACGCCGGGGCGCTCGGCTGCGCGCAGCTCAACTGCCTCGCCGGGATCGCGCCCCCGGGCGTGCCGCAGGAGAGGCTCCGCGCCACGCTGGTGTCCAATCTGAAGTTCGCGGCCGCGCGCCTGGGCGAGGCGGGGATCCGGCTCCTCGTCGAGCCCATCAACACGCGGGACATCCCCGGCTTCCAGCTGTGCCACACCGCGCAGGCGCTCTCGATCATCGAGGAGGTGGGCGCGGCCAACCTGGCCCTGCAGTACGACGCCTACCACATGCAGGTCATGGAGGGAGACCTCGCCGCGACCATCGAGCGCCACCTCCCCCGCATCGGCCACATCCAGATCGCCGACAACCCGGGGCGCCACGAGCCGGGAACCGGCGAGATCAACTACTCGTTCCTCCTCGGCCACATCGACCGCCTGGGCTACGCGGGATGGGTGGGGTGCGAGTACAAGCCCTCGGGCGCCACCGCGGCCGGCCTGGGCTGGATGGCTCCCTTTCGCCGATGACACCTCGGCAGGAGGCGAACATGAACGTCGGCTTCGTCGGCCTCGGCATCATGGGAAAGCCCATGGCGGCCAACCTTCTCAAGGGGGGCCACGCCCTCCACCTCCACTCCCGGAGCGGCGTGCCGCCGGAGCTCCTCGCGGCCGGCGGCGCCCGGTGCGAGAGCGGCCGGGCGGCGGCCGAGCGCGCCGAGGTGGTCATCACCATGCTCCCCGACACCCCGGACGTCGAGCGGGCGCTGTTCGGCCCGGGCGGCGTGGCCGAGGGGCTGTCCCCCGGGAAGCTGGTCGTGGACATGAGCTCGATCTCTCCCATCGAGACGAAGCGCTTCGCCGGCCGGATCCAGGCGCTCGGCTGCGAGTACCTCGACGCCCCGGTGTCCGGCGGCGAGGTGGGCGCGCGCAACGCGGCGCTGACCATCATGGTCGGCGGGAGCGAGGCCGCGTTCGCGCGGGCCAGGCCGCTCTTCGACCTCCTGGGCAAGAACGTCACCCTGGTCGGCGCCAGCGGGGACGGCCAGACCTGCAAGGTGGCGAACCAGATCATCGTCGCCCTGAACATCGAGGCGGTGGCCGAGGCGCTGGTGTTCGCCTCCAAGGCGGGAGCGGACCCGGCCAGGGTCCGCCAGGCCCTGCTCGGAGGCTTCGCCGCCTCCCGCGTGCTCGAGGTTCACGGCGAGCGGATGCTGAAGCGGACCTTCGACCCCGGCTTCCGCATCGAGCTCCACCAGAAGGACCTGGGGCTCGCGCTCGCCGGGGCGCGGGCGCTGGGGGTGTCCCTCCCCAACACCGCGACGGCCCAGGAGCTCCTGAATGCCTGCGCCGCGGCCGGCGAGGCCCGGCGCGACCACTCGGCGATGGTGAAGGCGCTGGAGCGGCTCGCCAGCCACGAGCTGGGCGCGCCCCCGAAGCGCGCGCCCTGAGGCACCCCGGCGGCCGCACCGGGCGCGACCGGAACGCGCGCCCCCCAACGGCCCCTTCCCCGCGCACCCGATCCCCGGCAGGCTAGCCCTCGCCCGGCCGCCCGCGGGCAGGGGCGGCCGCTCGGAGGAGGCCACCGTGGCCATCGCGAAGAGCAAGAGAGGCGTCATCGCCATCCTCACCGGCGGCGGCGACGTGCCGGGGCTCAACCCCGCCATCCGCGCCGTCACCCTCAGCGCCCGGCGCGAGGGGTTCGAGGTCATCGGCATCCGGCGCGGCTGGAGCGGGCTCATCGAGATGAGCCCGGACGCGCAGGCCGACAACACCGACCACGTCCAGGTCCTCACCAACGAGGTGGTGAACAAGGCCGGCCGCACCGGAGGGACCTTCCTCCACACCTCGCGGACGCGGCCCAGCCACGTGAAGAAGGCGGACGTCCCCACGCACCTGAAGGACGCGTACCAGGCCGAGGTGAACGACCTCACGCCCCACGTCCTCGAGAACCTCTCCTTCCTGGGCGTCGACTACCTCATCCCCATCGGCGGCGACGACACGCTCTCCTACGGCGTGGAGCTGTTCCGCAAGGGCGTGAAGGTCATCGCGATCCCGAAGACGATGGACAACGACGTGCCGGGCACCGACTACTGCATCGGCTTCAGCACCTGCGTGACGCGGACGATCGAGATGACGAACCGCCTCCGCACGAGCGCGGGGTCGCACGAGCGCTTCCTCGTGCTGGAGGTGTTCGGCCGGTACGCGGGGTTCACCGCGCTGCTGC
>DATBLK010000168.1:0-10511 GCA_036555405.1 Anaeromyxobacteraceae bacterium | reverse complement strand
CGCGCTGCGCGCTGTGCTTCGAGTCGGGCCGCGAGGGCGACCGCATCGTCACCCGGCGCAAGGGCGTGGGGGCCCTGCGGGTCGAGGCCGCCGGCGTCGCCGCCCACGCCGGCAACGACCACGCCCGCGGCCGCAGCGCCGTCTGGGCCCTGGCCCGCTTCGTCGACGGGGCCCAGCGGCTCACCGACCCCGCGCGCGGCCTGACGGTCAACGTCGGCGTCCTGGAGGGCGGCACCTCGAAGAACACCGTCCCGTCGGCGGCCCGGGCCGAGGTGGACCTCCGCTTCGAGACGCCCGCCGACGGCGAGGCGCTCTTCCAGGCGCTGGAGCGGGCCGCCGACGGCGCCGCCCTCGAGGGCACGCGCATCGAGCTCTCGCGCTCCGCCTGGCGCCAGCCCATGGTGCGCACCGAGGCCTCGGCGGCGCTCGCCGCCGAGTACGGCGCCTGCCAGGCGGAGAGCGGGCTCGGGTCCGGGGAGGCCCCGCTCTCGGGCGGCGGGTCCGACGCCAGCACCACCAGCGCCGCCGGGATCCCGTCGATCGACGGCCTGGGGCCGGGGGGATCGGGCTACCACACGCCCGAGGAGCGAGTGGACCTGGGGTCGCTCCTGCCCAAGGCGGCGGCCCTGGTCCGGTTCCTGGCGCGGCGGGCGGGGTAGGGGCTAGTGCTTCGACCCATGCATAGCGCCCTGCTTGTAGCCGAAGACGCGCCGTGCATCGGCGGTGGTGAACTGCCAATTGATGCGACGTCGGCTGCTGTTGGCGTGGAGGTTCCAGGAGCGCGTCCGGTGGCTCAGCTCGGCGAAGGTGGCGACCCGGTCGCGGCCAAGGCACTCGCGAGACCACAGGCTGACCTCGATCTCGGCGGGGTTCAGCCAGCTCCCATGCTTGGGCGTGTGGTGCACGGTGAAGCGCCGCCAGAGTCTGCGACCCGCCAGCTCGCCGAAGGCGCGGATGAGCGACTTCTCGCAGTGGGTGTTCAGGTTGTCCATGACGAGATGGATGGTCCTGGCCTTCGGGTAGGCCGCTGCGATCCGCTGGAGCGCATCGGCGAAGCGCGGCGCCTTGCGGTTCCGGGTGGCGTGGGTCAGGTGCCCGCCAACCTTGGGCGCGACGATGCAGAAGATATTGGCCGTCCCGTGCCGGACGTATTCGTAGTCGCGGCGTGCGATCCGGCCGGGCGCCATGGGCGTGCCGGGCCGCGCCGAGTCGAGCAACTGGACCGGTCGCTCGTCGAGCGCCACGACGGGCTCGCGCTCATCGACAGGCTTCGCAAGGGTTTCGAGCACGTCTTCCATCCGCGTCAGGTACTCCTCATCCACCTTGGGGACGCACCACATTTTTTTCCCGCCACGGCTTCAGCTCGTGGCGCTTCAGCATCCGACGAATCGTCTCTCGGCCCACCTTGGCCACGATTCTTCGACGACCGGCCTCCTCGGCAATCAGCGTCAGCGTCCACTCCGACCGACCTGCCGGCGGCGGAGCGCAGACCATCGCCACGATGGCTGCCTCCTGCCGCGTGTCGAGCAGCCTCGACTGCTTCGGCCTTGCGTCCTCTCCCAGTGCATCGGCAAGTCCGCCCGCCAAGAAGCGGCCCCGGACCCGCCGCACTTCTCGCGGGTACGTGCCGGCTGCAGTCGCCGTGTCGGCCATCGTCCAGCCCTGGTCGAGCAGTTGCAGGATGCGCACTCGCCGCCAAACCCGGGCCTTCACCGGCTTGCGGGCAAGCGCCTTCACTGCCTCCCGGTCCTCGGCCGAAAGCTCGATGGCAGCGACCCGATTGGACGACTTCTTTCGCGAGATCATCCATGGCTGTAGATCAAATCAACCGCTCCAGCGCAAGTTCCGCGATCGACTTGCCTGGGTCGGAGCACTAGTAGGGCCCCGCCTCCACGCGCGCCGCGCCCCAGCACGCGAGCACCGCCCGCCCCGCCTCCTGCCGTCCGCCCTCGTCGCCGGCCGGGTAGCGCGCCACCGCGAAGCGGGGCCCGCGGGCCGGCGCCTGGCGGAAGGACGGGTCGACCGGCGCCCACTCGCTCCCGACCCGGACCTCGGCCCACTCGTGCCAGACGAAGCCGTTCCCGTCCCAGGCGACGCCGACGACGTGGCGCCCCTCGAGCCCGGCGCGCCGCGCCGCGGCCAGGTAGCGCGCCGTCGCCTCGCGGCAGGTCGCGCCGGACGGGAATGCGGCCGGGACGCCGCCGGGGAGCGGGCCCGGCGCGGGCTCCGCCGCGCGGCCGCAGAAGCTCGGCGCCCCGGAGGCGCCCGCTCCGGGGGCCGCCCGGACCTCGGCGCCGAAGAGCCGCGGCGGCCGGCGGGGAAGGCCGGCCGCCGCCTCGGCGGCGAAGCGGGTGCGCTGCGCCGGGAGCAGGACCTCGTCGGGCGGCTCCCCGGCCTTCGCCCGGAACCGCTCCGGCTCGCCCAGCACCGTCCCCTCGAGCCACTCGCCCTCGCGCCGCGCGCAGGCGAGGCCCGTCCGCCCGCTCGCCTCCTCGCGAACCTCGAGGCAGCGGCGCTCGCCCGGCGCCAGCGCCGCGAGGAGCGTCTCGGCGAGGCTCGCCGGCGCCGGCCCGGCGCCCACCTCCACCTCCCGCTCGCCGCGCTCGTCCTTCTGCCAGGCGCGGACGCGGAGCGCCTCGCCCGAGGGCGCGGTCTCGAGCTCGATGCGGCGCTCCAGCGTCGCCCCCCCGGCCTCCGCCGGGGCGACCAGGGCGCTGGCCCAGCTCGCCCGGCAGCGCCCCGCGGCGCAGGCGACGGCGAGCTCGGCCCAGCCGGCGTGCTCGCCGCCGATCTCCACGCGGTAGCGGCGGTGGGCCTCGGCCGGAAGGGCGGCGAAGGCCAGGGCGGCCGCGACCGCCGCGGTCACCGCTCCCTCCGCCAGCGCCAGGCCGCCGCCAGGGCCGCGAGCGCCACCGCCGCCAGCGCCGCCCAGGCGACGGCGGTGTAGCGCTGGAACAGCTCCACCATCTCGTCGACGCTGTGCGCCGCCAGCGCGCCGGCGCCGAGCAGGAGCCCGTTCCAGGCCGCCGCCGAGATCCCGCCGTAGAGCAGCACCTGCCGGAGCGGCACGCCCGAGGCCCCGGCCGCGAGGAAGAAGAAGCCGCGGATCCCGGGGAGGAAGCGGTTTCCCACGAGGAGGAGGCCGCCCCAGCGCCGGTAGCCGGCCTCGAACGACCGGAGCCGCTGCCGGCCGAGCCTGCCGAGGGCGCCGCGCGCCGCGCGCTCGTCGAGCCGGGCGCCGATCCAGCGCCCCAGGCGCCAGTCCAGCGCCGCGCCGGCCAGCGCCCCCGCGGTCGCCGCCGCGAAGGACGCGGGCCAGGAGATCTCCCCGCGCACCGCGTACCAGGCGCCGAGGACCACCAGGACGTCGCCCGGCGCGGGCGGGAAGACGTACTCCACGAAGCTCGCGAGGAAGAGCAGCAGCGGCGCGTACGGCCCGGTCCGGGTCACGAGGTCGGCGAGCAGCGCCGCGAGCCGCTGGGCGTCCACGACGCCGAGTCTACACGGGTCGCCGCGGCACCCCGAGGCGGCGCCGTCCTTGCCCGGCCCGCGGCGCCCCTGCTACACCCGGCGGCGCCGTGACCCCGCTCCGCGCCCGCCTCCCGGCCTGGGCACCGTACGCCGTCGCCGGCGCATGGCTCCTCGCGGGCTGGCTCTGGCTCGTGCGCGGCGCCGCCCACCCCGGCGTCGCCTACCGCCCCTGGGCGTTCGACCACCACGCCTACACCGACCTCCTGGCCATGGGCGGCGACCGGTACTTCGGCGGCGGCCGGCCGGTGCCCTGGCTGGAGGACCGGATCGAATACCCGCCGCTGCTGGTGCTCGCCATCTGGGGCGCCTCCTTCGCGCCCGGCGGTCCGGCGGGGTACTTCACCGCCGGCTACCTCGCCCTGGCGGCCGCGGTCCTCCTCTCGCTCCGGCTCCTGCGCCGCATCCCGGGCGCGGACCCCTGGTGGTGGGCCGGGACGCCGGCGATCGCCTGGTACGCCGGCCTGAACTGGGACGCCATCCCCATCGCCCTCCTGCTGGCGGCGGTCCTGGCGCTGGCGCGCGGCCGCGCAGCGGGCGGCGGTGCGCTGGCGGCGCTCGGCGTCTCGGCGAAGCTCTTCCCGGCGGCGCTGCTTCCGGGCGCGGCGGGCGCGCTCCTGGGCGCCGGGCGGCGGCGCGCGCTCGGCGCCGCGGCCGTCGCCTTCGCCGCGGTCGCCGTCCTGGTCAACCTCCCGGTGGCCGCGCTCTCGCCGCCGGGCTGGGCCTTCTTCTGGCGCCACCACGCGGCCCGCGCCGCCGAGAACTCGGCCTGGGAGGCGCTGCGGCACCTCCCGGGCCTGGCGCCCCTCGCCGCCAGCCCCGCCTTCCTGGGCGCGGCGACCGCCCTCCTCGTCGCCGCCGCGGCCGCGGTCGCCGCCCGAGGCGCCTTCCGCGCCCGCCCCGAGTCCGCGGGCCGCGCCCTCCGGCTCGCCGCGGCGCTGGTGCTCGTCGCCTGGGTGGCGGTGAACAAGGTCTGGAGCCCCCAGTACTTCCTCTGGGTGTTCGCGGCCGCCGCCCTGGCCGCCGTCCCCTTCCGGCTCTTCTGGCCGCTCTCGGCGCTGGCCATCGCCGACTACCACCTCGCCTTCGAGGTCCGCTCCTCGCGCGCCACCTGGCGCTTCGGCGACCCGGTCTACACGGCCGAGGAGCTGGTGCGGACCGCCATGCTCCTCGGCCTCGCCTGGTGGCTGGCGCGGGAGCTGTGGCGCGAGGGGGGGCAGGCGGAGCGGGCGCCGTGACGGCGACGGTCCGGGCCGGGCCCGCGCCGGACGCGGGCCGGCGCCCCTTCCTCGCCGCCGCCGCCGTCTGGCCGCTCCTCGTCGCCGCCTTCCACTGGCGGGCGGCGCGCCCCGGGATGGCCTTCGCCGGCCCCGACCTGCGCCACTTCTTCTTCGCGGTGCGCGAGGCCACGGCGGCGGCGCTGCGGGAGGGCGGGCTCCCGGGCTGGCAGCGCGGGACCTTCATGGGGTACCCGCTCCACGCCGACCCCCAGGCGGCGGTCCTCGACCCGGCCACCTGGCTCACCCTCCCCTGGGACGCGCCGCGCGCCCTGGCGCTCGGCGCCCTCCTCCACCTCGCGGTCGCCGGCTGGGGGATGCTCTGGTGGGCGCGGCGCCGCGGCCTGGGCGCCGCCGAGGGGCTCCTCGCCGCCGTCCTCTTCGCGCTGGGCGCCAAGCAGACCGTCCACCTCCAGCACTGGAACTTCGCCGCCTCCGCCGCCTGGTGGCCCTGGATGCTCGCCGGGCTCGAGGGCTTCCGGGCGACCGGGCGGGGCCGCCACCTGCTCCTCACCTCCGCCGCGTCCGCGCTCTCCTGGCTGGGCGGCTCGGCGCAGATGGCGTACCTGGGCACGCTCGTCGCCGCGGCCTTCGCCCTGGCGGCGGCCCCGGACCTGTGGCGCCGGCGGCCCGCCGACGCCGCCCTGGGCCTGGCCGCGGCGCCGCTCGGGCTGCTCCTCGCCGGGCCGGTGGTCCTCCCGGCGCTGGAGCTGGCCCGCCTCGGCCCGCGCGGCGCCGGCGTCGACTACGCCTTCGCCACCAGCTGGAAGTGGCCCGACCGCTCCGGCCTCGCGCTCTTCCTCCTCCCCCGCGCCTTCGGGGGCGACTGGATCCGCGACGAGATGAACCTCTGGGAGGCCACCGGCTACCTCGGCGTGCTCCCGCTCGGGCTCGCCGCCGCGGCGCCGCTCCGCCGGCGAGGGAACCTCCTGTTCCTGGCGCTCGGCGCCGCCGGCGTCTGGCTCTCCTTCGGCGAGGACGCCTGGCTCGGCCTCCACCGCCTCCTCTTCCACGCCCTCCCCGGCTTCGGCACCTTCCGGAACCCGACCCGCACGCTGATGGTCACCTCGTTCGCCTCGGCGCTCCTCTCGGGCGAGGCGCTGGCGGCGCTGCGGGCGCCGGGCGGCAGGCGCCGGGCGCTGCGCGCCGGGGCCGCGCTCTGCGCCGCCGGAGCGCTCGCGCCCGTCCTCCCGCGCCTCGGCTGGTTCACGCTCGACCGCGCCGCCGGCCGGGAAGGGGCGGTGGTCGCCGCCGCCCTGGCGCTCGCCGGGATCGCCTGGCTCGCGCTCCGCGCGGCGGCGCTGCGGCGGGAGGGAACCGGCCGGGCCTGGGCGCTGGCGGCCGCGGCCGCCTGCTTCGCCGACCTCCACCTCGCCTGCGGCACCTGGAACGAGGTCGCGCCGGCCGCGGGCGAGGGGCCGGCGCTCGCCGGGGTGGTCCCGCTCCTCCCCGCGCCCCCGGCGCCGCGGCGGCTGGCGGTGGTGGCGAAATGGGGTCGGACCTCGAACGCGCCGGCCCGGCTCGGCCTCGAGGCGGCGACGGGCTACGGCCCCACCTGCATCGACCGCGTGCGGCGGCTCCTCGAGGCGACGGCGACCGGGCGCCTGGAGCCGGCGGCCCCGCTCCGGAGCGACGCGAACTTCCCGCGGCCGGACCCGGCCTCGCCGCTCTGGCCGCTGCTGGCGACGCCGCTCGTCGTCTCGGACCGGCCGCTCCTCCTCCCGCCGCTCGCCGCGGTGGCGCCCGAGTGGGAGCTTCCCACGGCGGCCTACGCGGCGGCGGCGCTGCCGCGGGTCTTCTTCACGGCGAGCTGGGAGGTCCGTCCCGACGAGGGGCTCGGCGACTCGCTCCGGCGCGCGGCCCGCGGCGAGGTGGCGATCCTCGCCGAGGCCCCGCCGGGCCTGCCGCCGCCCGGTCCCCCCGCGCCCCCCCGGGCCGCCGCCGAGGTCCGCGTCCGGCGGGACGCGCTCGAGGCGGTCCTCGACGCCCCGGCTCCCGGCCTGGCGGTGGTCGTCGACCCCTGGTTCCCCGGCTGGCGCGCCGAGGTCGACGGCCGGCCGGCGCCGCTGCTGCGGGCCAACCTCGCCTTCCAGGCCGTCCCGGTGGGGCCCGGCCGCCACCTCATCCGGCTCTCGTGGCGCAGCGACACCCTGGGGCCGGGCGCGCTCGCCGCCGCCGCGTCGCTGCTCGGGCTCCTGGCGGCGCTCGCCTGGCGCCGGCGGACCGCACCGCGCTTTCCGCGCGGTGTATGATCGCCTGGGTCGGACCATGCTCGAGACCGTCGACCTCGGCGCGGCGCTCGGCCGCGCCGAGTACCAGAAGGCCTTCTGGCCGCTGCGCGACCGGCTCTCGCGGCTGCAGCGGCGCGTCTACGAGGCGGGCCTGCCGGTGGCGGTGGTCCTCGAGGGCTTCGAGGCGGCCGGCAAGGGCGACGCCATCGAGAAGATGGTCGGCCGCATCGACCCGCGCGGCTACCAGGTGCACGTCACCGGCGAGCCCAGCGACGAGGAGCGCGCCCGGCCCTTTCTCTGGCGCTTCTGGCAGCGGACGCCGGCGCGCGGGGAGATGGCCATCTTCGACGGCTCCTGGTACCGGCGCGTCCTCGCCGAGCGCGTCGAGAAGGAGGTGGCGCGCGGCGTCTGGCGGCGCGGCTACGACGAGATCAACGAGTTCGAGCGCACCCTGGTGGACGGGGGCGCGGCGGTCGTGAAGTTCTTCCTCCACCTGTCGCGCGCCGAGCAGCGCCTCCGCTTCGAGCGGATGGAGCGGAGCCGCTACGAGGCCTGGCGGGTGACGAAGCGCGACTGGCGCGCCCACCGCCGCTACCGGGACTGGCTCGAGGCCTCCGACGAGATGCTGGAGCGGACGCACACCGCCTGGGCGCCGTGGACGGTGGTGGGCTCCACCGACAAGCGCTGGCGGCGGGTGCAGGTGTTCCGCCGGCTCGCCGAGGCGCTGGAGCAGGCGCTCGAGCCGCTGGAGGCCGCGGCCCGCGCCCGGCGCAGGCCGGCGCGCCGGCGCGGCGCCGCGCCGCCGCCGGAGCGGACGGTGCTCGACGAGGTCGACGTCGCCCGGCGGCTGGCGCCGGCCCGCTACCAGCAGGAGATCAAGCGCTGGCAGGGGCGGCTCCGCGACTTCGCCTTCGCCTGCCGCGAGCGCCGCGTCCCGGTGGTCGTGGCCTACGAGGGCTGGGACGCGGCGGGCAAGGGCGGGAACATCAAGCGGCTGAGCGGCGCCATGGACCCGCGGGCCTACACGGTGTTCCCCATCGCCGCCCCCCGGGGCGACGACGCCACCCACCACTGGCTCTGGCGCTTCTGGAACCGGGTGCCGCGCGACGGCCACATCGCCATCTTCGACCGCACCTGGTACGGGCGGGTGCTCGTCGAGCGGGTGGAGGGCTACTGCAGCGAGACCGAGTGGAAGCGCGCCTACCACGAGATCAACGAGTTCGAGCGCTCGCTGCACCACCACGGCGCGGTGGTGGTGAAGTTCTGGCTCCACATCTCGAAGTCGGTGCAGCTCCGCCGCTTCCGCGAGCGGCAGCGGGTGGCGTTGAAGCGTTACAAGATCACCGACGAGGACTGGCGCAACCGGGAGAAGTGGGACCTGTACCGGGCCGCGGTCCACGACATGGTCACCCAGACCTCGACCTCGTGGGCTCCCTGGACCGTGGTCGAGGCCGACGACAAGCTCTGGGCCCGCATCCGGACGATGCGGGCCCTGGCGGAGGCCATCGAGCGGCGGCTGGGCTAGCGCCTCAGTTCCCCGTCGCCCCTGCGGCCTTGAGGACCCGGTTCCAGCGGGCGACCTCGCTCTCCACCAGCTTCTGCAGCCCCTCCGGCGTCTGGGCGGCGCGGTCGGAGAGGTCGGCGCCGAGGTCGAGGAGCCTCTTCCGCGTTCTCTCGTCGCCGAGCGCCTTCACCAGGGCGTCGTGGAGCCTGGCGATGACGCCGGGGGGCGTCCCCTTGGGCGCGAACACCGCGTTCCAGGCGCTCACCTGGAACTCCGGGAGGCTGCCCTCCTTCGTCGTGGGCACGTCGGGCAGGGCCGGCGCGCGCTGGGGAAGCGCGACGCCGTAGGCCCGGATGGTGCCCGCCTGGATCTGCGGGACCAGGTTCACGATCTGGTCGCACATGTAGTCCACCTGCCCCGCCACCAGGTCGTTCAGGGCCGGCCCGGTGCCGCGGTAGACGACGCGCGTCGGCTTGGCGCCCAGGAGCGAGTTCAGGAAGGAGCAGGTGGTGAAGGAGACCGAGCCCACCCCGGCGTGGGCCTCGTTGAGCTTCCCCCCGTTCGAGCGGAGGTAGGCCACGAACTCCTTCAGGTCCTTGGCCGGGAAGTTCTTGCGCGCCACGATGAGGATGGGCGTGCCGGCCGCCAGCCCGACGGGCGCGAAGTCCTTCGCGGGGTCGTACTTCAGATTGGGGTACACGGCGGGCGCGGCCCCGTGCGTTCCCATGTGGCCCATCATGATGGTGTAGCCGTCCGGCGCCGCCTGCGCGCCGCGCGTGATCCCGGTCGTGCCGCCGGCCCCGGCGACGTTCTCCACGACCACCTGCTGCCCGAGCGTCCGCGACATCGGCTCCCCGACGATGCGGGCGACGACGTCGGTCGGCCCTCCGGCGGCGAACGGGACGATCATGGTGATGGGGCGTTCGGGGTAGGCGGCGCGGGCCGCCCCCGCGGGGAGGAGGAGGGCGGCGACGAGGAGAGCGGCTGGCTGGCGCATGGAGTCCCTTTCTGGGGAGGGGTGGGGGACGGGGCGGGTGGATCCTAATCGGTGAAGACCTCCTCGCGCCCGCGGCGGACGGCGGGGAGGACGGCGACGACGAGGACCAGGACGCCGATCGCGAGCATCGCCGCGCTCACCGGCCGCTGGACGAAGGCGGCGAGGTCGCCGCGCGAGATGGACAGGGCCCGGCGCAGGTTCTCCTCGAGGAGCCTCCCCAGCACGTAGCCGAGGAGCAGGGGCGCGCTCTCGAACCCGAACTTGCCGAGCGCGTAGCCCGCCAGCGCGAACCCCGCGGTGAAGACGACGTCGGAGGGCGAGTTGTTCACCGAGTAGATGCCGATGGAGCAGAAGAGCAGGATGGCCGGGAACATGAGCCGGTAGGGAACCTTGAGGAACCGGACCCATATCCCGATGAGCGGCAGGTTGATGACGAGCAGCATGAGGTTCCCGAGCCACATGCTGACGATCAGGCCCCAGAAGAGCTGGGGGCTCCGGGTCATCACCAGGGGACCGGGCACGATCCCGTGGATGGTCATCGCCCCCACCATGAGCGCCATCACCGCGTTCGGCGGGATCCCGAGGGTGAGGAGCGGGATGAAGGAGGTCTGGGCCCCGGAGTTGTTCGCGGCCTCCGGACCGGCCACGCCCTCGATGGCGCCGCGGCCGAAGCGGCTCGGGTCCCGGGCCAGCTTCTTCTCCAGCCCGTAGGAGGCGAACGGGCCGAGCACCGCGCCGTTGCCGGGCAGGATGCCGAGCGCCGCGCCGAGCAGGCTCCCGCGGACGATGGGCCAGGCCGACTGGCGGAGGTCCGCGGCCGAGGGCAGCACCCGGCCGATGGGCTGCCGCACCACGTCGCGGGTCTCGGTCGCCTCGAGGTTGCGGAGCACCTCGGCGAACCCGAAGAGGCCCATGGCGAGGACGGCGAAGTCCACCCCGTCGGACAGCGCCGCCAGGCCGAAGGTCATGCGCTC
>DATBLK010000165.1:0-13189 GCA_036555405.1 Anaeromyxobacteraceae bacterium | reverse complement strand
CTCAAGCGCCAGGACCTGGCGCTCGCCGGGCGCCGGATGAGGACCAGCCTCGACCCGGCCGGGAGGAAGGTCTACTCCGAGTCGAAGAAGGGCGAGGTCGGGTACCCGGAGAAGATGTACTTCTACGACGAGATCGAGAAGGCGAACTCCACCATGGTGATCATCAGGCAGGTGGACCTGCGGCCCCTGCAGGCCAACATGTTCACCAAGGCCTGGCTCGAGGCGAAGAGCCGGTGAGCGCGCCCCGCCCCGCCCGTCGAGGCCCGAGCGCCGGCCTCGCCTGTGCGGCTGCGATCGCCGCGATCGCCGCCCCCGCGGCGGCCCAGGAGCGGCGCGACGACGAGAAGCTCCTCTTCCCGCCCGAGCTCTCGAAGCCGGCCGACGCGCCGCCGGCCGACCGCCCGCCGGAGGGGGAGATCTTCGGCGCGCCCGCCGCCCCGGCCGCGCCGCGCGAGGCCGGCGACGCCGCCGAGCGGCGCGTGAAGGACCGGCTCGGCGAGACCGAGGACCCGCTGAAGCTCGGCGGCCTGCTCTACCTGCGCTCGGCACTCTACGCGCGGCGCGGCGACCCGCCCTCCGCCTGGACCCTCACCGCCCCCGACCTCCTCGACGTCTACCTCGACGCCCGGCCCAACGACCGGGTGCGCGGCTTCGCCCTGGCGCGGACGCTCTACGACCCGACCCAGCCGGCGGCGGGGTCCGCCAGCCCCACCGCGGCGCTCGCCGGGGCGCGAACCGGCGCGAACCCGCGCGGCCTCCTCGATCAGCTCTGGCTCCGCTTCGACCTCGGCCGCGCCGCCTTCCTCACGGTGGGGAAGCAGCACGCGAAGTGGGGGACGGGGCGCTTCTGGAACCCGACCGACTACCTCCACGTGACGCGGCGGGACCCGCTGGCCCTCTTCGACGACCGCACCGGAACGGCGATGGTGAGGGTCCACGTGCCATGGGAGAAGCGCGGCTGGAACCTCTACGCGGTTGCGGCGGCCGAGCCGCTCGTCACCCAGCCGCGGCCCCCGGCCCTCCCCGCCGGCGTTCCACCGCCGCCTCCCGACTCGCCGTTCTCCGACCCGGGCCCCTCCTGGCTGGCGACGAACCAGCTCGGCGCCGTCGGCGGCGGGGCGCGGGCGGAGATCGTCCTGGGCGAGGCCGAGCTGGGGCTCGACTGGGTGGCGCAGCGGGGGATGCGGCCGCGCTACGGCGCCGACCTCTCCTTCGGCCTGTGGGAGCTCGACCTCCACGCGGAGTGGGCGGTCCGGTACTCGCCCGACGTCCCGCGCGTCAGGGGACCGGCCTTCGGCGGCATCCTCGACCCGTCCCTGTGGGAGCGGTTCCGGCCGCGGGGGCCGCGGAGCTCGGCGGTCCTCGGCGCCGAGTGGTCCTGGAAGTACACGGACGACGACACCCTGACCCTCGGGGCCGAGTACCTGTTCCACGAGGTCGGGTACGAGGACGCCGGCCTCTACCCGGTGCTCCTGGCGGCGAACCTCTTCACGCCCTTCTGGCTCGGACGCCACTACGCCGGGGCCTACCTCCGGATGCCCAGGCCCTGGAGCCTCGACCTCCACACCCTCACGCTCTCGGCCATCGGGAACCTCTCCGACCGGAGCGCGGTGGTCCGGCTCGACTGGCAAGTCCAGCTCCTCACGCACCTGCGCGCCGAGGCCTTCGTCCTGGGCCACCTGGGCAAGGAGGGCGGGGAGTTCCGGCTCGGCCTCGACATCCCCGGCGTGGTCCGGGTGGGCGCGCCCACGGTGGACGTGGGCCTGGGGCTGGCCCTGAGCCTGTAGGCCCGGCTTCCCGTCCCGCTCCGACCTCGAACCCACGCCGGCTCCCGCCGGCTCCAACGCATCGAGGAGACGCGACGATGGCGAACGTGGGCATGAAGAGGGAGACGGAGCTCGGCTTCGACGAGGCGATCGCCAGGGTGACCGAGGCGCTCCAGGCGGAGGGCTTCGGGGTCCTCACCCAGATCGACGTGAAGGAGACGCTGAAGAAGAAGCTGGGCGTCGACTTCCGCCGCTACCGGATCCTGGGCGCCTGCAACCCGCCGCTGGCGCACCGCGCCCTCTCCACCGCCCTCGACGTGGGCGTGATGCTGCCCTGCAACGTGGTGGTCTACGAGTCGGACGCCGGGAAGGCGACGCTGGTGGCCATCGACCCCATGCAGGCCGTGGCCGCCATGGCGCCGGAGCTCGGCGAGGTGGCGCGCGAGGTCCGCGGCAGGCTCGCGAGGGTCCTGCAGCGGGTCCAGTCCCCCTCGGCCTGAACGACCGCCTCAGTACGCGAACTCGTCGCCCTGGGCGCGCAGGGCGGTCAGGGCCGTGAGGTTCACGATGCTCGCCACCGACGTTCCCATCCGCAGCACGTTCACCGGCTTGTTCATCCCCATGAGCACCGGCCCGATGAGCTCGGCGCCGGCGACGCTCTCCAGGAGCTGGTAGCCGATGTTCGAGGCGTCGAGGTTCGGGAAGACGAAGACGTTGGCGTCCTCGCGCAGCGTCGAGAAGGGGAACTCCACGCGCCGCACCTCCTGGGAGTTGGCGATGTCGACCTGGATCTCCCCGTCCACCTCCAGGTCGGGCCGGAGGCGGCGCACCAGCTCGGTGGCGCGGCGCACCTTGGCCGGGCTCCCGCCCCTGGCGCTGCCGAAGGACGAGTAGGAGAGCATCGCCACCCGCGGCTTCACCCCGAAGAGCGTGGCCAGGTCGGCAGTGGCCGCGGCGATCTCCGCCAGCTCCTCGGCGGTGGGGTCGACGTTCACGGTGCAGTCGGCGAAGAACTTGAAGTCGTTCTTCGTCACCACCACGTAGGCGCCCGCCGCGCGGCGGCCCTCGCGGGTGTGGACGACCTCCAGCAGCGCGCGGATGGCGTCGGCGTACCCGGTGGTGAGGCCGGTCACCAGCCCGTCGGCGGCGCCTTCGCGGACCATCAGCGCCCCGTAGTAGTTCCGCTGGCGGAGGAGGCGCAGCGCCTCCTCGTAGGTCATCCCGCGGCGCTGGCGCAGCTCCCAGAAGCGCGCCACGTACCGCTGGTAGTCCTCCGACTCCGGCGGCTCGACGATCGCCACGCCCTCCAGGGCGTCGAGCCGGCTCTCCTCGATGCCCTTCCTCACCAGCTTCGCCGGCCCGAGGAGGATGGGCTCGCAGATCCCGTCCTCGCGGAGCTGCTGCGCCGCGGCCAGGATCTTCCGGTGGTGCCCCTCGGGGAAGACGATGCGCGCCAGCTTGCGGCGCGCCTTCGCGTAGACGCCGCTCATCACCGTGTGCGTCCGGCTCTGCATCTTTCGCAGCCGCTCGCGGTACTCGTCGAGATCGAGCCTGGCGCGGGCCACCCCGCTCCGCATCGCCGCCTCGGCCACCGCCGGCGCCACCCAGAGCAGGGCGCGAGGGTCGAGCGGCTTCGGGATGAGGTACTCGCGCCCGAACGCGAAGCGCTCGCCCGAGTAGGCGCGCGACACCGTCTCCGGCACCTCCTCCCTCGCCAGGGCGGCGAGCGCCCGGGCCGCGGCCATCTTCATCTCCTCGTTGATGGCGCGGGCCCGCACGTCGAGGGCCCCGCGGAAGATGAAGGGGAAGCCGAGGACGTTGTTCACCTGGTTCGGGTGGTCGCTGCGCCCGGTGGCCATGATGACGTCGGCCCGCGCCGCCTTGCCCTCCGGGTAGTCGATCTCCGGGTCGGGGTTGGCGAGGGCGAAGACCACGGGGTCCGGGGCCATCGTCCGGATCATCTCGGCGGTGAGGACCCCCTTCACCGAGCAGCCCAGGAAGACGTCGGCTCCCTTGCAGGCGTCGGCCAGCGTCCGGCACCTCGTCTCGGCCGCGAACTCGGACTTCCAGGGGTTCATCCCCTCGGTCCGGCCGCGGTGGACGACGCCCTTGGTGTCGACGAGGAGGACGTTCTCCCGCTTCACGCCCAGCGTGAGGTAGAACTTCGTGCAGGCGATGGCCGAGGCGCCGGCTCCCGAGACCACCACCTTGACGTCGCCGATCTTCTTCCCGGCGAGCTCGAGCGCGTTGAGCAGCGCGGCGCCCGAGATGATGGCGGTGCCGTGCTGGTCGTCGTGGAAGACCGGGATCTGCATCTCCTTCTTCAGCCGCTCCTCGATGACGAAGCACTCCGGCGCCTTGATGTCCTCGAGGTTGATGCCCCCGAAGGTGGGCTCGAGGGCCTTCACCACCCGGACGACGTCGTCGACCTCCCGGGCGTCGATGTCGATGTCGAAGACGTCGATGTCGGCGAAGCGCTTGAAGAGGACGGCCTTGCCCTCCATCACCGGCTTGCCGGCGGCCGGGCCGATGTCGCCGAGGCCCAGCACCGCGGTGCCGTTCGAGACCACCGCCACCAGGTTGCCGCGGTTCGTGTAGCGGTAGGAGAGGTCGGGGTCCCGGGCGATCTCCAGGCACGGCTCGGCCACGCCCGGCGTGTAGGCGAGCGACAGGTCGCGGGCGGTGTGGCAGGGCTTGGTGGGGACGACCTCGGTCTTTCCGGGCCGGCCCTGCTCGTGGTAGGCGAGCGCGTCCTCGCGCCGGATGCGCTTCTTGCCCTGCTCGGTCCTGGAGGAGAAGTCCGTGGCCATGGGTGCGCTCCTCGGCCCTTCCCTCGGGAAAGGCGCGCCGACCAGTATCACAGGTGCGGCCCGTTGACGTGGGCTCCGAGCGCGAGCCCGCGCCGGCGACCGGCCCGGCGTCCGCGGGCGCCGGCCCGGGGCGCCGGAGGCGCGCCGTCAGCGCTCGGGGATGGGCGCGTCGGGGAGCGCGGCGCCGACCCGGAGCAGCGCCTGGGCCACCACCTCGGCGACCAGGGTGACGATGTCGGTGCAGAAGTCGAGGCGCTCCGCCGAGTGGAAGACGGGGAAGCGGCCGGTGAGGTCTCCGCAGACGAGGGTGGGGCTTCCGCCGCGGTTCAGCCGCCGCGCGATCTCGGCCTGGTACCAGACCATGGCCTCGCGGAGGGCGTCGGTCACCTGGCCCCTCGGATCGGGGTCGCCCAGGAGCTCGCCGAGGAGGAGCTGCCCCGCCAGGACGGAGCCGCAGGTCCCCTCGCCGGTGATGCCGCCGGCGCGGAGCGCCTGGTAGGCGGGCGTGGGCCGGCCGAAGGTCTCGGCGAGGGCGATGCCGCAGCTCCGGTGGCCCACGACCTTCCCCTGGTAGAGGACGCGCGCCTTCTCCACCAGCGCCGCCACCTTCTCGCGGTCCGTCACTCGCCACCTCCCCCGGCCGCCGCCCGCAGGCCCAGCCCCGGGTTCCGCTCCAGCTCCTCGACGGTCCTCGGCCAGTCCTCCTTGAGGAGGCGCGCCAGGGAGCGGTCGGAGAGCACGCGCCCGCCGGTCTGGCAGCGCGGGCAGTAGTTGGTCTCGTTCTCGGCGTGGACGATGCGCTGAACCGGGGCGCCGCAGTCGGGGCAGGGCTTCCGGTGGCGGCCGTGCACCGAGAAGCCCTCGCGGAAGGCGGTGACGTCGCGCGGGAAGGCGCCCCCCGCGTCGGCGACGAGCCGGTCGCGCCAGCCGCCGAGGACCTGGCGCGTCGCCTCGAAGAGCCGCGACAGCTCCTCCTCGCCGAGCTGCCGCGCCAGCCGCACCGGCGAGAGCCGGGCCCGGTGGAGGATCTCGTCGGAGTAGGCGTTGCCGATGCCGGCGAAGAGGCGGGGGTCGGTGAGGGCGCGCTTCAGCGTGTGGCTCTCGCGCAGGAGCGCCTCGCGGAAGCCGGGGAGGTCGACTGCCAGCGGCTCCACGCCGCCGCGGTCGAGGGCCCGGAGGGTCGCCTCGCCGGCCACGAGGTGGATGGAGGCGCGCCGCTTCGTCCCGGCCTCGGTGAGCACCAGCGTTCCCCGCGGGAACTCGAGCTCGGCGAGCGGGCGGCCGGTGCGGCCCAGCTTTCCCCCCGGCTCCCGCCAGTGGAGCCGCCCGGCGATCATGAGGTGCACGGCGAGGAAGAGGTCGCCGTCCAGCGCCAGGACGACGCGCTTTCCCAGCCGCCGGACCTCGCGGACGCGCCGGCCGGCCGCGGCGGCGAGCGGGGGGTCGGCGGTGCGGAGCACGAAGGGCGTCCGCAGCCTGACGCCCTGGAGCGGCTCCCCGGGAACCCGCGCTCGCAGGGCGGCCACGTAGGCCTCGACGTCGGGGAGCTCGGGCACCGGGCGAATCCTAAGCGGTTTCGGGCCGGCGCACCCGTCCGGCCCGAAAGGGTGGCGACCTTCGTCGCAGGACCCGACCTGGGGCTGGCGGGACACAGGTGCCGGGGCCACCCTTCTTCGCGAGGGCAGGAACCAGAGCGATGATCCGGATCCCCGGTGCCGCGGCGATCGCCGCGCTGTCACTCGCGCTCGGCGCCTGCGGCACGTCGGCGGGAAAGAGCTGGCGCACCTGTGGCGACGAGGGGCAGCCCTGCTGCGCCGGCCTCTACTGCGGCGCCGCGCTCGTCTGCGGAGGCTCGAGCTGCGTCGCCGACGCCGCCTGCACGGGGGGCCGGACCCAGTGCCAGAGCGCCTGCTTCGACCTGTCCGCCGACCCGGCGAACTGCGGCGCCTGCGGCGCGGTCTGCGCCGGCGGCTACACCTGTGCCGGCGGCTCCTGCACGGCGGCCGGGGGCGGAGGCGGCGGAGGCTGCCCGGCGGGGCGGGCGGACTGCGCCGGGCGCTGCGTCGAGATCTCCTCCGACGCGGCCAACTGCGGCGCCTGCGGCGTCGCCTGCGCCGCCGCCCTCTCCTGCGTGGGCGGCGCCTGCATCGACGCCGGCGCGGGCGGCGGCACCTGCCCGACCGGTCTCGTCGACTGCGCCGGCTCCTGCGTCGACCTCCGGGAGGACGGCTCGAACTGCGGCCACTGCGGGACGGTCTGCGCGCTGGCGCACTCGCGGTCGGTGTGCGACGCGGCGAGGTGCGTGGTCTCGAGCTGCGACGCCGGCTTCGACAACTGCGACGACCTTCACGCCAGCGGCTGCGAGACCGACCTCCTCAACGACCCGAAGAACTGCGGCGGCTGCGGCAACGTGTGTGCCGGCGCGACGTGCGTCGCCGGCCTGTGCCGCTGACGTCTCCCGTGTCCCTCGGCGATGGTACGGCCCCGGAGGGGTCCCGGTCACCGGCTGCCCCCGGCCGACTCTATACTCGGCCACGGCCGCACGACGCCGGAGGGATCCATGCCCGCACGCCGCTTTCGCGCCCTCGCGGTCTCCTCGCTCATCCTGGCCGCAGGGCCCGCGGCCGCCGCGGAGCCGCGCCCCACGCTGGCGGTGATCGACCTCGTGGCGGCGGGCGCGAGCCCGTCGCTGGCCTCCGCGGCGGGAGGCGTCGTCGGCACCGAGCTCGACCGGCTCCAGGTCTTCAAGGTGATCACCAGCGAGGCCATCCGCGGGATGCTGGCCCTCGAGCGCCAGAAGATGATCCTCGGCGCCTGCTCCGGCGGCGCCTGCGCCACCGACATCGGCAGCGCGCTGGGGGCCGACTACCTGGTCTCGGGCAAGGTCACCGCGGTGGGCGGGACGGGCGGTGCGCCGGCGCGCTTCAGCCTCGAGCTCGTGCTCTCCAACGTGAAGAAGGGGACCCAGGAAGGCCAGTCCACCGAGACCGCACCCACCGAGGCGCAGCTCATGACGCTGGTGCCGCGGTCGGTGGGGAAGCTCACCTCGAAGCTCCTGGCGTCGAGGTCGGGGCGGCTGGTGGTGGTGGTCTCCGAGGCCGCGGCGGTGGTGAAGGTGGACGAGCAGGCCAGGGGCACGACGCCGCTGCCGGGCCCGCTCACGCTCCCCTCCGGGCCGCGGGCGCTGTCGGTGGAGAAGGACGGCTTCGTCGCCTGGCAGGCCGACGTCACCGTGCAGCCCGGGCGCATCGTCGAGGAGCGCGTGAACATGGTCCCGAGCCCGGACTTCATCCGTTCCTACGAGTCGCGGGCCGGGAAGATGCGCCTCGGCGCCTGGGCCGGCACCGGCGCGGCCGTCCTGGGCGCGGCCGCCTTCGCCGTCTTCCAGTACCGGGCCAGCCAGCTCTACGGGAACTCCACCACCGACGGGACCTTCCTCTACTACAAGCAGAAGCTCGTCGACGGCGCGGCGCCGCCGGCGGGCGCCGACGCGAGCTACTGGCGCGGCAGGGCGCAGTCCCTGCAGAACCAGGTGAACACGGCGCAGAACCTGTCCTACATCGGCGGCGGCCTCGCGGCGGTGGGGGCGGGCGTCGCGGCCTGGATGTGGATCGGCGGCGACGACCCGCACAAGTACGACCGCTACCGCGGGACGGCGCTCGAGGTCGCGCCCCTGCCCGGCGGAGCGGCGGTGGCGGTGGCGGGCAACTTCTAGGAAAGGGGGGGGGACCGATGACCGGGACCCGGTTCGCGGCGCGCGCCTGCGCGGCGCTCCTGCCGCTCCTGACGCTGTCCTGCTCGCGGGACGTGTCGCTGCCCCCGCCGCCGGGCCCCGGGACGATCCAGGGGCGGGTGGTGTACGCGGTGGCGGGGCAGTCGGATCGCGCGGCGGCGAAGGGGGCGCGGGTCTCGGTGCTCTCGACGAGCCTGGCCGCCATCGCCGACGACCAGGGGCGCTTCGTCGTCGAGGGGGTGACCCAGAGCGACGGCCTGCTGCTCGTGCAGGTGGACCTCTCGAGCCCGGCCGACGGCGTGCCGGACAAGCAGACGCTCATCGAGCTGTCGTCGATCCGGGCCGGTCCCGGGCGCGACGCGGTGCTGGGCGACGTGGTGGTGGTGGAGAACGCGAAGGTGAAGGGCAAGGCGCTGCGGGCCAACGTCCCGGCGGCGAGCGGGCACGCGGGGACGCTGGTGTTCGTGCCCCAGGGGCCGTTCGTGACCCAGACCGCGGACGACGGCAGCTACCTGCTCCCGAACCTGCCCGAGGGACGGATCACCCTGACGTTCTTCCGGGACGGGTACGACGCCGACGCCCTCGACGGGATCCAGCTCTCCGCCGGGCAGGACCTGACGGCGCGGGACGTGAGCCTGAAGCCGGCGAGCGGGCCGGGCGCGGCGGCGCCCGGGGCCATCGGCGGGACCGTGACCTTCACGCCGGCGACCGCGAGCGCGACGCAGGCGACGGTGAGCGCCTTCCCCATCGCCGGGGCCCAGATCGACGCCCACCCCGGCGCCGGCGGGGACTTCTCGATGCCGGGCGTCCCCGCGGGCCTGTACCGGGTGGAGGTCTCGCTCGCCGGGTACACGACGGCGGTGGTGACGAACGTCCTGGTGGCGCCGGGGGGCGAGGCGCGGATCTCGGTGAGCCTGGTCCAGAACGCCCCGCCGCCTCCCCCGCCGCCGCCTCCCCCGCCGCCGGTGACCTGCGTCGAGAACATCGCCTGCGCGCTGCCCAACCCTTGCCAGATCGGGGCGACGAACTGCGCCACCGGCACGCCGGTGTGCGCCTCGGTGGGGAACGCGCTCGACGGGATCCCCTGCGGGACGAACCAGGTGTGCCAGGCTGGCGCCTGCACGCTGGTGTGCAACGCCGGCGTCTCCTGCCAGCCGGCGAACCCCTGCCACGCCGGGGCGGTGAGCTGCGCCGGGGGCGGCGCCACCTGCGCCGACAGCGGGGCCGTGCTCGGCGACGGAACGGTGTGCGGCGTGAACCAGGTGTGCCGGGCGGGGACCTGCGTCGCCTGCGCCGCCGGGACATCCTGCGCCGTCCCGGGGCAGCCCTGCCTCGCGGGGGTGGTGTCGTGTGGCACCGGGTCGCCGCTGTGCGTCGGCAGCGCGCCGCTCGCCGACGGGACGGGCTGCGGCGCGGACTACACCTGCCACGCCGGCGTCTGCGGCGCCTGCGCGCCCAGCGCGCTCTGCACGCCGGCGAACCCGTGCCACGCCGGGGCGACGTCGTGCGTCACCGGCCTGCCGGTCTGCCAGGACACCGCCGTCGCGCTCGCCGACGGGGCGGGCTGCGGGGCGAACCAGGTGTGCCACGCCGGGACCTGCGGTCCCTGCGTCGTCGCGGCCGCCTGCGACGGGGTGGCCGGCCACGCCCCCGCGCCGGCGGCGCCCGACCCGTGCAAGACGTACGCGACCGCGTGCGCGACCGGCCTGCCCGTCTGCGGGATCTCCGGGAACCAGCCGGAGGGGACGGGCTGCGGCGGGACCGACGTCTGCATCGCCGGGATCTGCGGCCCCGCCTCGAACCGGCTCCTGGTGACGACGCCGCCGGCGAGCCTGCACGCGCTCCCCAACCAGACGCTGTCGGTGGCGCTGCGGATCGTGGACCAGACCGGAACCCCGGTCGCCACGGCCACGGACGTGACGCTGACGGCGCCGGCCGGGGCGGCTCCCACCGACGCCGCCGTCGTTCCGTCGGCGACCGCGACCACGGCCGCCGACGGCACGGTGACCTTCACCCCGCGCCTGGGGCGCAGCGTCGGGCCGCAGCACTTCACCGCGACGGCGGCCGGCGTGCTCGACCTCGACCTGGTCCTCACCGCCGACGCGCCCGCCGACGGCACGCTTCTCCCGCTGGCCGACGTCGCGCACGCCTACGCCTGGTCGATCGCGGCCGGTCCCGCCTCGAACCTCCCGCTCACGAGCACGCACGGCATCGGCGTCGCGAGCGACGGAACGGTCTACTTCACCGAGCTGTACGGATGCGTGGTGAAGCGCATCAAGCCCGACGGCTCGCTCGACGTCGTGGCCGGCAACGGCACCTGTGGCTTCAACGGCGAGCAGGGGCCGGCCTCCGGGATGAACCTGTACTACCCGCTCGCGGTGACCCTCGACGACGCGAGCGGGAGGCTCTACCTCGCCGACTCGTACAACGCGCGGGTGCGGATGATCGACCTCCTCGATGCCCGCGGGCCCTGGCTCCACACCATCGCCGGCGACGGGACCAGCGGCGCGCCTCCCTACGGCGACGGCGGCCCCGCCACCTCGGCGCAGCTTTACTACCCGACGCACGTGGCCCTGGGCCCGGAGACGCCGCCCGCGATCTACATCGCCGATGGCTACCACAACGCCATCCGCCGGGTGGACGGCGTCACCAACGCCATCAGCACGCTGGTGGCCCCGGTGGCGGCCTGCTCCGGCGCCGGCCTCGGGCTCTACAGCCTGAGCTCCTACAACGGCTCGGGCTCGATGGCCTTCGACGAGAAGGGGCAGCTCTTCCTCTCTGGCTGGTTCTGCGGAACCGACACCGGTGGCTACAGCATCGCCGGCGTGGCACGGCGCGCCCCGGACGGAACCCTCGCGCTGGTGGTCGGCGCGCAGACCGGCGTGGTGGCGAGCGGCATCCCGGCCCGCTCGGTGAGCTTCAGCGAGCCCCCGGCCATCGCCTTGGACAAGGCGGCGCTCCCCTCCCCTCCCGGAGCCCTTCGGTCCAATCTCTTCCTGGCGGCGCCCGGCGGCAACTACCTCGCGCGCGTCGACGGCGCCAGCGGGCGCTTCGACGTCGTCGCCGGCACCTGCGCGGCTGGGTCGTGCACCGCGGGCCGCAGCGGCGACTTCGGCCCGGCGACGGCCGCGGCGCTCAGCAGCCCGTGGGCCATCGCCTTCAGGCCCGGGACGCGAGACCTCTACGTCGCCGAGGGGAACACCTACGGCGTGGCCCTGGTCGCGGGAGCCGGGTCGGCGGCGGCCTCGGCCGCATCCCTGACGTCGCTCACGGCGCCGGTCTCGCGCTTCCCGGTCCAGTCGACGGGCGACGCGCCCGTCGTTCCGCTCCAGGTGAAGCTGCTCGACGGCGGCGGCGCCCCGCTCGGCGGCTTCGGCGTCTCCTTCGGCCTCGACCCGGCCGGGCTCGCGGGCGGCTGGCTCGGCGCCTCCTCGGCCTCGACGGCCTCGGACGGCGTCGCCGGCGTCGTGGCGCGCCCCGGCCTCGCGCTGGGGCGCCACGGCGTCGTCGCCTCCTTCCGCGACCTCCACGGCGACCACGTGGCCGGGAGCCCCGCCGTCATCGACGTGAACGCGGTCGCCCCTCCGGCCGGCACGGTCTTCTCGGTCGCCAACCAGGCGCACGCCACGTCGCTCGCGGGCGTCCCCGGTCCGGCCGCGGTCGCGGGCTTCTACCAGCCCTTCGGCCTGGCCCTGGCCGCGGACGGGTCGGTCTACTTCAGCGAGGGCTACTACTGGAAGGTCTTCAGGATGCGGCCGTCCGGGCTGGTGGAGCTCTTCGCCGGGAACGGGACGGGCACCGTCGCCGACGGCGCGCCCGCGACCGCGTCGGGGTTCTACTACCCGGGGGGCATGGCGCTGGACGAGGCGCGCGGGGCCCTCTACGTGGCGGACCAGTACAACGGCCGGGTGCGCCGCATCGACCTCGCCCCGCCGAACATCGTCACCACGCTCGCCGGCGGCGGCGCGAGCAACGCCGACGGCCCGGCCGCGGCCACCACCCTCACGTACCCCTCGCGGCTGGCGCTCGCCGGCGGCAAGCTCTACGTCTCCGACCGGACCTATACCGCCGACCGGCTCCGGCGCATCGACCTCTCGGCCGTGCCGCCCGCCATCGAGACCTTCCTCGACGTCAGGGCCACGGGCGCGCTCCCCGGGCCGCCCGGCGTCGTCCCCAACTGCAGCGACCCCTCTCTCGCCACCTCGACCGCCTTCCTGGGCTGCGGCAGCGACCCGGGCTGCTCCGTCGCCCCCGGTCCGGGCGGCCGCCTCTACGTCTCCGGCACCTTCTGCGGCGCCGGGACGCACAACCCTCCTGCGGTCGGCACCGTCTACGGGATCGCCCGCGTGGAGGCCGACGGGACGCTGGTCTACGTCGCCGGCGTCGCGAACTACCCGGTCCTGCCCGACGCGACGCAGGCGAGCCTGCTCAGCTTCGACGTGCCGGTCTCGCTCGCGACCGACGCCGCCGGGAACCTCTGGGTGGCGAAGCGCGGCAGCGGGGCCGCCGAGCAGAAGGTGGGCTGGTTCGCCGCCGACGCCGGCGGCCTGGTGGGCCCGACGAGCCTCTTCCACCTCGTCGGCCTGCCGTCCACCGGCGGCGAGTACGTCGACCAGTCGCTCGCCGGCTTCACCGCGCCGTCGGACGTCGCCGTCGGCGCGCACGCCTGGGTGGCAGACGGCGGCGCCGGGGAGCACTCGGTCCGCGTCGTCTGGTAGCGGGTGCGCCCGGCCTACCGGGCCGACCCGTGCTGGTGGGGGTGAGCCGGCGCCGGCTCGCCGTGCGCGTGCTTCCCGGCGGCCGGCTCGGGGTGGGCGCCGGGGCCGCCGCTCGCCGCCTGGTAGACGCCCTCGACCCAGTGCACGTAGGGAACGTAGGCT
>DATBLK010000029.1:0-4627 GCA_036555405.1 Anaeromyxobacteraceae bacterium | reverse complement strand
TGGCGTTCGAGGCCGGCGCGGCGCGGACGTCGGTGCTGGCGACGCCGGCGGCGGTGAGGTCGCCGTGGCACTGGGTGCAGCCGGCCGGCGGCTTCTGGACCGTCCCGTCGACGTGCGTCGCGGCGACGACGAGCGAGGCCGTGTAGCCGGCGTGGCAGGCGCCGCAGGTCGGGTTCTGCGGGTGGTGGACGGCGGCGCTCACCGGCCCGGGGGGCGAGCCGTGACACGCGGTGCAGGCGAGCTTGCCGGCGGCGGTCCAGACCACGGGGTTGGCGCCGTTCCCGCCGGGGAAGTTCCCGTGGCAATAGGTCGAGGAGCAGGTGTGCGTCCCGGCCGCGAAGGACGCGCCGCTGGCGGCGGCCACCCCGGTGAAGGCGACGTCCACCGAGAGGTTGCTGTGCGCCAGGCCGGTGGGCACCGGGTGGCAGGTGGCGCAGGCGATGGCGGCGGAGAGCTCGGGGGCGGTCGCGCCCTGGTTCACGTGGGCGAGGTGGGCGCCGACGGCCGGTCCGGTGCCGCCCTGGGTGTCGAGCGGCGGCGAGGCCTTGACGAGGTTCGCGCCCAGCGGGTCGAGCGCCGTGGCCGAGGCGACCGGCAGGCGCGCGGCGTCGCCGTGGCAGCTCGAGCAGGTGAGCGAGAGGTCGACCTGGCCGTCGAGGTGGGTGAGCGGGTCCGGGGCCCCGGCGGCGTAGCCGGGGTGGCAGGTGGCGCAGGCTCCGGGCGCGGCGGCCGGGTGCGTGCCCGCGGGAGGCAGGTCGTGGCAGCTGCCGCAGCCTGCGGTCCCGGTCCAGGCGGGGGCGTTGCCGGCGTTGCCGTTCCTGAAGTTGCCGTGGCAGTACGTCGCGGAGCAGGTGAGCGAGGCCGCGGTCCAGACCGGGGTCACCGTGCGCCCGTCGCCGGGGAGGACGGTCCTGGCCAGGGCGCCGAAGGCGACGCCGGCGGTGGCGTCGGCGTGGAGCTCGGAACCCGCCGCGGGGACCGCGTGGCACTCGTCGCAGGCGACGCGGGCCGAGGACGAGGGCGAGACCAGGTGGGCCTGGTGGGCGCCCACGGCGCCGGAGGCGACCTCGCCGGTCGAGTCGGAGGGAGGGGCCGGGGCCAGGGCCTGCCCCTTCGCGTCGGAGCCGGGGCGGGCGGGGTCGCCATGGCAGGTCGTGCAGGAGAGCGCGACGTGGTCGACCTTGCCGTCCATGTGGGTCGAGCCGGTGGTTCGCGGCGTGGCGGTCCCGTCGGAGTAGCCGTCGTGGCACAGGGAGCAGCGGTCGTTCTGCGGGTGGTGGGACAGCGGGGTGGTGCCGGCGGGGGGAGGAGGCGGGGGGTCCCCGTGGCAGAGGCTGCAGCTGCCGCTCACGTCGATCCGGCCGTCGACGTGCGTGGCCGCGTTCACGGTGTCGGGCGTGTATCCGACGTGGCAGCCGTCGCAGGCGAGCGGGGCGCCGACCGCGGGGTGCGTTCCTCCGGCGGCCGGGCTCGGGGGCGGGATGGCGTGGCAGCTGTCGCAGGCGGCCTGCGGGCCCGTCCAGGCGGGAGCGTTGGCCGCGTTGCCGTTCCTGAAGCTCCCGTGGCAGTAGGTGGACGCGCAGCTTCCCGCGGCGGCGTCGTAGCTGGGCGCGGCTCCCCCGAGGGTCGCCATCCCGCGGAACCGAACCCGGCCGGCCGGGGCGGCGTGGTCGTCGATTCCCGAGGGGATGCGGTGACAGCTCGTGCAGGCGACGGCTCGGGCGAGCGGTCCGTCCACGAGGTGAGCCTGGTGAGCTCCGACGCCGCGCGCGCTCGACGCGAGCTCCCCCTTGACCGAGCGCGGGGGGGAGACGGCCACGGCAGGGTCGGCGCCCGAGGCGCTGCGCGCCACGTCGCCGTGGCACCGGGTGCAGGCGGCCAGGTCGACCGTCGTCGCGGGTCCGCCGTCCGGGTCGGGAACCGTCACCTGGCCGCCGGGCGCCTGGCCGATGGCCGGCCGGCGCTCCTTCCCGCAGGCGAGGAGCGTCGCCCCGGCGAGGGCGAGCGTGGCGAGTCGCAGGTTGCGCATCGGGTCTCCTGGAGGGCGGGCGGGGCGTCGCGGGGGCTCTCCCGCCTTCCGCCGACTCGTCCGCGGGCTGCGCGGTCGGCACGCCCGGACGGGGACCACCGCCGGAACGTCCTTTGTGCACTGGACTTTGGCAGGTGCCGGGCACCGGAAGCCTTGACGGGTGTCAAACCGGTCTCCCCTTTTCGCGAGGGTGGGGTGGAGGTCGGGCGCCGGGATGGCCGGATCGCGGCTCACGGGAGCGGCCGCGGCCGCGGCTTCGGCCGCGGGGGTGGGGGCGCTCAGGGCTCCCGGCGGATGCCGAGGGCCTTCATCTTCTTGTAGAGGTGGCTGCGCTCGAGGCCGAGCTCCCGCGCCGCCTCGGTGACGCTGTCGCCGTGCCGGCCGAGCGCCGCGAGGACGAATTCCCGCTCCGCCTCCTCCACCAGCTCGTGGAGCGCCGCCCCGGGCCGGCCCCGGTCGGCCCGCGGCCGGCGCACGCCGGGGAGGGCGGCGGCCACCTCCTCCGGCCCGAGCTCCGGGCCGTCGGCGAGGATGGCGATGCGCTCGACGACGTTCCGGAGCTCGCGCACGTTCCCGGGCCAGGTGTGGGCCTGGAGCGCCGCCAGCGCCTCGCGGGTGAAGCGCATGGGCCGCCGGTCGTTGCGCTCGCAGGACCCGGCCAGGAAGCGCTCCGCGAGCTCGGGAACGTCCTCGCGGCGCTCCCGCAGCGGCGGGGCGGGCACGATGACCACCGCCAGCCGGTAGTACAGGTCCTCCCGGAAGCGGCCGGCGGCCACCTCGGCCTGGAGGTCCTTGTTGGTGGCCGCCACCACCCGGGCGTCGGTCCGGAGGGTCGCCTGGCCGCCGACGCGCTCGAACTCGCCTTCCTGGAGGACGCGGAGCACCTTGGCCTGCATGGCCGGCGGCATGTCGCCGACCTCGTCGAGGAGCAGCGTGCCGCCATCGGCGAGCTCGAACTTCCCGCGCCGGGCCGCGGCCGCCCCGGTGAAGGCGCCGCGCTCGTGGCCGAAGAGCTCGCTCTCGATGAGCTCGGCCGGCACCGCGGCGCAGTTCAGCTTCACGAAGGGCCCGCCGCGGCGCCGCGAGCCGTCGTGGAGCGCCCGGGCCACGAGCTCCTTGCCGGTGCCGTTCTCGCCGACGACCAGCACCCGGCCCTCGGAGGCGGCGGCGCGCCGCACCAGCTCGCGGAGCCGCTGCATCGCCGGGGAGCCGCCGAGCAGCTCGCCGGGCCCGGCGACGCGCCGGAGCTCGGCGTTCTCCTGCGCCAGGTCGCGGAGCGCGAGCCCGTTGCGCACCGTCGCCAGGAGCCGCTCCCGATCGCCGATGGGCTTCTCCAGATAGTCGAAGGCGCCCAGGCGAAAGGCCTGCCGCACCGTCTCGATCGAGCCGTGTCCGCTCATGACCGCCACCGGCAGGCCGGGCCGCGCCTGGCGCGCCTTCTCCAGAACGGCGAGGCCGTCCATGTCGGGGAGCTTCACGTCGAGGAGGACGAGGTCCACCGGCAGCGAGGCGATCTTCTCCAGCGCCTCGGCCCCGGCGCCCGCGGCCTCGGCGGCGTAGCCCTCCAGGGTCAGGGCCCGGGCCAGCGACACCTGGATGTTCCGCTCGTCGTCGACGATGAGGATCGTGGCCGCCACGGACCTGGATGGTACCCGGGAGGTTTTCCTTTGACACGCGTGCGCCGGGGAGGGAGAAGATCGACCCCCCAACCTCGGAAACCCCTTTCGGGAGGTCTCGCATGCGCCGCGCCCTCACCTTCGTCTTCGCGCTGTCGGCGATTGCCGTCACCGGATGCAAGCCCACCTACAAGGACGGGGAGTGCAAGACCAGCGACGACTGCAAGGACCAGGTCGGCTTCGGCAAGATCTGCGTCCAGGGCCGCTGCCAGGAGTGCGGCGCCGACACCGACTGCAAGGCCGGCTTCGTCTGCAGGGCGAACAAGTGCGAGCCGAGGCCCGAGTGCGAGACCAACGCCGACTGCGCCGCCGGCAAGGCCTGCGAGGCCGGGAAGTGCGTCGCGGCCGCGCCGACGACCGAGTGCGACGCCGGCCGCCCCTGCGCCGCAGGCCAGGAGTGCACCCCCGACGGCCGCTGCGTCGCCAGGGCGGCCTCCGGCCCCTGTGACGTCCTCAAGGGCGTGAACTTCGGGTTCGACGAGTCGACGCTCACCGCCGAGGCCCGCGCCACGCTCGAGGCCGACGCCACGTGCCTGAAGGAGAAGCCGGCGGCGAAGCTCGTGGTCGAGGGGCACTGCGACGAGCGCGGCACCTCCGAGTACAACATGCACCTCGGCCAGCGCCGCGCCGACGCGGTCCGCAAGTACCTCGGCGGGCTCGGCGTCGCGGCGAAGTCCATCTCCACCGTGACCTACGGCAAGGAGCGGCCGCTCTGCCGCGAGTCCAACGAGGACTGCTGGGCCCGGAACCGCCGCGCCGAGCTGAAGTAGGGCGGGGGCTCGTCCCCCGCGCTTCCCCGCCTTGCGCCGCGCCGCGCTCCTCCTCGGGCTCCTCCCCGCCTGCTTCGTCACCAGCGAGCAGGGGCTCCGGATGGAGGAGCGCATCGCGCGCGTCGAGGAGGAGAACCGGATGGCGGTGCGCC
>DATBLK010000025.1:0-10041 GCA_036555405.1 Anaeromyxobacteraceae bacterium | reverse complement strand
ACCTCCTGCGGGAGGCGCTCCCCTTCCTGCGCCGCGGCGAGCGCGGGCGCGGCAGCGTGGTGCTGGTGGGCTCGACCGCCGGCCAGCGCGGCGAGCCGGGGCACGCGCACTACGCGGCCAGCAAGGGGGCGCTCCAGTCCGCGGCGATGAGCTGGGCGGTGGAGCTGGCGCCGGCCGTCCGGGTGAACCTGGTCTCGCCGGGCTGGGTGCGGACGCCGATGGCCGAGGCCGAGCTCGACGAGGTCGGCGCTCGCATCGCCGGGGCCCTCCCCAACCGGCGGGTCGCCGAGGTGGAGGACGTGGTCCACGCGGTCCTCTACCTCGCGAGCGAGGCCTCGGCCCACCTCGTGGGCGCGGACCTGTGCGTCTCGGGCGGCGGGCTGCTCGTCGTTCCGAGGGGACAGATCCAGCAGGTCGACTGAGGCTCGTCTACCGCTACCGCGCCGCCCGGTCGGCGCGGAGCCGGGTGAGCGTCGCCAGCGCCCCGAGCGCCTCCGCCCGCGCCGCCTGGTAGGCGAGCGAGAGGCGCGGGTGGTCGGGCGGCGCGCCGGCGGCGAGGGCCATGAGCGCCTGCACCGAGCGGTCCTGGGCCTCGACCCAGCGCCCGGCCGCGTCCCGGAGCTCCGGCTCGAGGCGGGCCGCGGCGTCCCGGGCCCGGCCGGCGGCCGCCTGGGCGGCGAGCCGCGCCGCCCCGTCCAGCTTGTGCCCCTCGCTCCGCGGGGCCACGAGCGACACCTCCAGCGCCTGCATCTCCGCCTTCTCCAGATCGCGCTTGGCGTCGGCGAAGTCCTGCGCCGCGCCGACCTCGAGCGGCTGGTCCACCTTCCAGGCGCTTCGCACCTGGCGGTAGGCGTTCACGGCTCGGCCCAGGTCGTCGCGCGCCTGGACCAGCGCCGCCGGGGAGGCCCGGGGGTCGGCGGCGGACGCCTGGCCGAAGGCCGCGAGCGCTGCGGCGAACCTGCGCGCGGCCCCGAGCGCCGCCTCCGCGCCGGGCCGGTCGAGGGGGTGGATCACCGCTCCGGCCGCGATGGACGCGGCCTGCACCGCGGCCTCGAGCACGGGGACCGTCTCCCGCGCCTGGGCGGCCTCGCCGCGCGCGGCGAGGTCGAGGTACCGGCTCGACTGGTAGGTCAGGCTCGCGAGCCGGGCGTCGAGCGCTGCCGCCGCGGCGAGGTCCGAGAGCCGGAAGGACGCCGGAGCGGGCGGCGAAGGGGCGGGCTCGGCCTGCTTGCGGCAGCCGGCGGCGGCGAGGAGGGCGGCGAGGGCCAGCGAGGTCGGGCGCATGGCGGCGGAGGAGAGCAGAGGCGGGCCCCCGGCGCAACCGGGAAGACGCCTCACCAGTGACCCCAGCGGCGGCGGAGGACCCACTCCGCCCCGAGCGCCAGGGCGAGCAGCGCCAGGAAGTGGGCCCGGTCCCAGATGGGCACGTCCTTGCGGCGACCCACCTCGACGACCTCCGGGTCCGCGAGCGGCAGCTCCGGGAGCGCGCGGAGGGGCAGCGCGGCGAAGGCGCCGCCGGTGGCCTCGGCCACCGCGCGGAGCAGCGCCGGCCGCGGCGCGGCGTCGGCGTCCTCCGGGCCGCTCGAGCGCACCGCCACCGCGCTCTGGGCGCGCTCCGGCGGCGCGCCCGGCGCGGCGGGCGGCCCCGTCACCACCACCCGGTAGGCGCCCGGCCCGGGTGGCGCGAGCTCGAGCCGCGCCACGCCGTCGGCGCCGGCCAGGGCCTGGGCCCGGGCCACGGTGCGCCCGTCCTCGCCCACGAGCTCGGCGGAGACCGGCGCGCCCGCCGCCGGGCCCCAGTCGGCGCCCCGGGCCGCGACCTGGAGGCTCACGGCCTCGCCCGGCTCCACCGCCGGGCGGTCGGGCTGGACCGAGAGCGGCGCCAGCGAGGGATCGCGAACCAGCCAGCGCAGCGCCGCGCTCCAGAAGCGCTGGTAGGCCCGCTGCGAGCGGCCCTCCTCGGCCGCGAGGAACCCCCAGTGCCAGGCCGAGTCGGTGCACAGCGCCAGCGCCCGCCCCGCGCCCACCTCGCGGACGGCGATCACCGGCGCCGGACGCCCCAGGACCGGGACGCCGGGCGCCTCGAGGAGCACCCGGGCCCCGGTCTCCGGCGGCAGCGCCCGGGTGCGGTTCAGGAGGGGGAGGGGCGGGAGGGAGGCCCAGAGGGCGTCGGCCTGCGCCTCGCCGACGGCCAGGCCGGTGACCGGGTGGCGCCGCCCCTCGGGAGTCAGGCGCGGCCGGAACTCGGTCTCGGCGAGCCCCAGCCCCTCCGTGGCGTCGACCGGGAGGACCTCGGCGAGCGCGGTGGCGCCGTAGCGCCCCTCGCCGAAGCTCTGCTCGCCCCCCACCATGGCGAAGGCGCCGCCGCCGCGCACGTAGTCGCGGAGGCGGGGGAGGTAGGCCTCGATGCCGTGGGAGCGGTAGGGCTCGTAGGTGAAGTTCACGAAGATCACGGCGTCGAAGGTCCGGAGCTGGTCCCCGAAGATCTCGGCCACCGGGAAGGGGATGAGCGACAGCTCCTCCTGCGGGCCGGAGCGGTCGGTGTTGGTCCGGAGGATGAAGAAGCTGATGAGGTCGACGTTGGGGTCCTCCTTGAGCAGCGCCCGCAGGAAGCGCTCGTCCCAGCTCGGCCGGCCCGCCACCAGCAGGACCCGGACCCGGTCGCGGATGACGCGGAGGACGAAGGAGCGGGCGTTGTTCTCCGCCACCGCCTCGCCGGGGAAGACCGGGGCCTCGACGGTGAAGACGAAGGTGCCGGTGGTGTCGGGCGCGAAGGAGAGGGGGACGGCGAGGCGCTCCTTCCCGGGCTCGAGCCGCGCCGCGGCCGAGGCCACCACCTGCCCCTCGCGCCGGAGCACCACCTGCACCGCCTCGCGGTCGAAGCCGCGGGCGTGGAGCGTCGCCTCGACGGTCACGGTGTTGCGGACGAAGGCGAAGTCGTCGACCGCCACCCGCTCCACCGCCAGGTCGCGCGGCGCCTCGCGTCCGGCGGCGACCGTCGACACCGGCGCCCCGAGGTCGCGGAGCGCGGCCCGGGCGGCGGAGCCCATCCCCTCGGCGAGCGCCGCGTTGTCGGCGCCGTCGGAGATCAGGAGCGCGCCGGCGAGCCGGCGGCCCGCCCCCGGCCCGGCGACGGCCTTCAGGGCGCCGAGGAGGTCGGTGCGCCCCCCGCGGGCCTCGACGCCGGCGGCGAGCGCCGCCGGGTCGGCGGGGGTGAGGTCGCGGTCGAAGAGGTGCCACTCCAGCGCCGCCCGCTCCCCGAGCCGCTCCAGCTCCGCCCGGTGCTCGCGCAGGAAGGTGGCCGCCGCCTCGGCCCGCGACGGACCGCCGGGCTCGAGCGGAAAGCGCATGGAGCGGGAGGCGTCCACGAGGACCGCGAAGCGGTTCTTCACGCGGGCCGTCTGGAGGAGCCGCACCGCTGGCTCGAGGAGGAGGAAGAGCGCGGCCAGGGCCGAGGTCGCCCGCAGCGCCAGGAGGACGGCGACCCGGCGCCTCCGGGTCTCGCCCCGCAGCCCGCGCCAGGCGAGGAGGACCGAGCCCGCGGCGGCGAGGGCCAGGAGGGCGAGCGCCCAGCCGGGCCACGGGGAGAGGAAGGCGACGCGCCAGGTGTTGTAGGTGGCGTCGGTCACCGGGTCCGGCTCAGCTCCTCCGCTTCATGATGAAGGGGAGGTGGACCGCGTCGTCCTTGTAGTCGGTGCAGAGCGCGTACATCGCCACGTTCACGCCCAGGCGGAAGGCGGTCTCGCGCTGGGCCTCGCCGCCCGGCGCGCACTCGTACTCCCAGTCGCCGACGGGGCCGCGCGCCCAGGCGCCGCCGAGGTCGTTCTGGGAGTAGACGACCGCCAGGCGGCCGTTCAGGAGCTGGCCCTCGAGCCAGGGCTTCACCAGGGTGCGGCCGCCCTGGTGGTCGAGGAGGTAGAAGCTCTTGTAGAGGACGTGCTCGCGGGCGATGCGGAGCAGCGGGGAGCCGGGGAGGAGGCGGGCCAGCTCCCGCCGGGCGGCGGCGTCGAAGCCGGCGCCGTCGGAGCCGTCGGCCGCGTCCACCAGCAGGAACCCCCCGTAGGCCAGGTGGCGGCGGAGCGCGGCGCGCTCGCCCTCGGCGAAGGGAGGGAGGGCGCCGTCCCCGGCGAGGTAGAGAAAGGGGAAGCGGTGGAGGCCGGGACGGCCGGGCCGGACCGCGACGGCGTCCGCGGCGCTCTCGATGGTCGTGCGCTGGGCGAGCTCCCAGAGGAGCCGCCGCATCGCCGTGGGGCGCGGGTTCCAGCGGCCGCCGTGCTGCAGCTGGCCGATGGTGAGGAGCGAGGTCTCGGGGAGCGCCCCCGCGGCGAGCGGCAGGCCCAGCGCGGCTGCGCCCAGGGCGGCGGTTCGGAGGAAGTCGCGGCGGCGCATGCGGCGTGGGGCGAACGGGCGGCGGCGGCGGGGCATTCCGCGGAGAACGTACTACGAACTCCACCTCGACCCCGCCATCCCGCCGGGCTAGATTCCGCGCCGATGGCGAAGAGGGACCGCAAGGCCGGCGTCGCCGCGGCGCGCCTCGACGCCCTCCACGCGCTGGGCGACATGCGCGCCCTCGCGGCCGAGGCCCGGGCGCTCCTCGCCGGCGCCGACGTCCCCGAGGTCGACCGCGAGGCGGCGCGCGCCGCGCTGCTCCGCGCCGGACCGGAACGCGCCGCCGCCTGGGCGTCGGCCGCCGGTGCCGTGGTCCTCGTCCTCGCGGCGCTCGCCGGGATCCTGGCGCGCCGATGAGCCCGACCGCCCTCGCCTCCGACCCCGTCGCCTGGCTCGCCCGGGCGCCGTTCGAGGCGGTGCCCCTCGCCGCCGGCCTGGGAGCGCTGCCGCTGGTCCTCCTCGCGCTCCTCTTCGCCGCCGGGGCGCTGCTCCTCCTCTTCGGGGCGCGGCGGCGCGAGCCGGTCGCCGCCCTCGGCGGCGCGGCCCTGGGCTGGCTGGGCGGCTACGCGGCCGCGGGGGCGCTCGAGCTCGGCGGCAAGGTGGCGGGGCCGCTCGGCGCCGCGATCCTCGGCGGCGGCGCCCTGGCCTTTCCCCCGCTCTTCCCCCTCGCCGCCGGCGCGGTCCCCGGCGCGCTGGCGGGCTCCCGGTTCCCGGTCGCGGGCCACCCGGCCCTGGGCGCGGCGATCGGCCTCCTGCTCCTCGGCGGCCTGGCGCTCCTGGGAGCGCGCCTCGTCGCCGCGGCCGCCGCCGGGCTCCTCGGCGCCGCCGCCTGCGGCGCAGCGCTGGCGGGGCTCTCGCGCCACCTGCCGGAGCTCCGGCCGCTCGTCGACCGCCCCGCGCTGCTCCTCGCCCTGGTCGTCGTGCTCGCCGTGGCCGGCGCCGCCTACCAGTCGCCCGCCGCGTGGCCGGCGCCCGGCGCCAGGGGAAGGGCCGAGGCCGACGCGGAAACCCGGGTCATGCCGACCGAGGCCGGACCCTGATCGAGCGGGGCGGGGCGCGCCCCGCCCCGCGCCACTCCCCTGGGGAGAGGACATGGCCGACCTGCGCATCTGCATCGACGTCGACGACCTGGACCGGGGCATCGCCTTCTACACCGCGGCGCTCGGGCTGCGGCTCGGGCGCCGCAACGGACCCCACTGGGCGGAGCTGCTCGGGGCCGGTTGCCCCGTCGACCTCCTGCCCACCGAGGCGGGAAGCCAGGCCTCGCCCGGCTCCCCGGCCGTCCGGGGCTTCGCCCGCCACTGGACGCCGGTGCACCTCGACCTGGCGGTCGACGACCTGGAGGCGGCCGTGCGCCGGGCCGAGGCAGCCGGCGCGCGCCTGGAGCGGGAGATCGTGAGCCGGAAATGGGGCCGGATGGCGAACCTGGCGGACCCCTTCGGCCACGGCTTCTGCCTGCTCCAGTTCCAGGGGCGGGGGTACGACGAGCTGCTCGGCGGGTGAGGCGGGCCCCGGCGGTCAGGAGCGGGGCGGCCCGGAGTACTCCCGCTCCACCCGGCACACCCGCACCGCGTAGGCCCGGTACCAGCGCTCGCGCCCGGCGCGCTGCGCGGCCCGGTGGTCGGCGGCGGCCTTCCAGGCCCGGATCGACTCCTCGTCGCGCCAGTAGGAGACGGTGATGCCGAGGCCGTCCGCCCCGCGCGCCGACTCGACGCCCAGGAAGCCGGGCTGGCGGGCGGCGAGCGCCACCATCTCCTCCGCGGTCTGCGCGTAGCCCTGGTCGCCGGCCGTCCGCACCGAGGTGAAGACCACCGCCAGGGCGCCGGGCCCGACCGGCCCGGCGATGCCGCTCGGGTCCATCGTCCGCTCCTCCGTCGCCGTCATCCGCCCGCCTCCGGCGGCCCCATGAGCTCGAAGTCCGGGATCTCGGAGCGGAGGTACTCGCGCAGCCGGGCGGTCAGCCTGGCCTCGATCTGCCGCGCCCGCTCGCGGGTGAGGCGGAACCGATCCCCCACCTCCTGGAGCGTGAGGGGCTCCGTGCCGTCGGGCGGCAGGAGGCGGCGCTCCAGGATGAAGCGCTCCTTCTCGTCGGTGACGGTCGCGGCGAAGACCCGGAGCTTCTCCTGGAAGACGCGGCGCAGCTCCTCGTCGCCGAGCGCCTGGTCGGCCTGCGCTCCCCGGTCCGGGAGCCGATCGAGGTGCGTCTGGCGCGAGCCCTCCTCGCCGTCGCCCACCGGGGCGTCGAGCGAGAGGTCGCTCGAGGCCATCCGGACGGTCATCTCCTCCACGTCCTTCTCCTCGACCTCGAGGTTCCTGGCGAGGAGCCGCGGCGTGGGCTCGACGCCCAGGGCCAGGAGCCGCTCGCGCTCCTTGGCGAGGTTGAAGAACAGCTTGCGCTGGGCCTGGGTGGTGCCGAGCTTCACCTGGCGCCAGTTGTCCATGATGAAGCGGATGATGTAGGCGCGGATCCACCAGGCGGCGTACGAGGACAGCTTCACGCCCTTCCAGGGGTCGTACTTCTTCACCGCCTGCATGAGCCCCAGGTTCCCCTCCTGGATGAGGTCCAGGAGCTGGAATGCGGCGCGGCGGTACTCGTGGGCGATCTTCACCACCAGGCGGAGGTTCGAGGCGACGAGCCTGTAGGCCGCGTCGAGGTCGCCGGTCTCGCGGAACCGGACCGCGAGGGCGTGCTGCTCCTCGTGGGACAGGACCGGGTGGCGCGCCACCTCGGCCATGTAGGCGCGCAGCGGGTCGTAGCGGACGAGCCCGCCGCGCGCCGGGGCGGGCGCCGGCGCCTCGACGTCCGCCGTCTCGGGCTCCGGCCCGGCTGGCGGTCGCTTGTCGGGCAGGTCGTCCATGCGGGATCGGCGCCCTTTTCCGGGCGTCCGGGCGTTCCCGTGATATATACGGGTCTGCCTTGCTTGCAAGGCGCGTGCGGACGCATGGCGGGCTCGCGGGATGACGCGGAGCCCGCTCGCACGAGCGGGCTCCACGCCCTTCCGACGAGCCGCCGCCATGCGCCCCTGAAGGAAAGGGACACATGGACGAGACCACCGCGCCGGCGGCGCCGCCGCCGGCTTCCGACTACGTCGCCGAGGAGAGCTTCGACGACTTCCACCTCTCCGAGCCCGTCCGGCTCGGGATCGCCGAGAAGGGCTACGCCCGGCCGACGCCGGTGCAGGCGGCGACCTTCCGGCCCCTGATGGAAGGGCGGGACGTCATCGTCCGCTCCAAGACCGGGACCGGCAAGACCGCCGCCTTCGGCGTCCCCATCCTCGAGAAGGTCCCCGCCGGCCGCCGCCGCCCCTCGGCGCTGGTCATGTGCCCGACGCGCGAGCTCGCCATCCAGGTGGCCGAGGAGATCGCCGCGCTCGGCAAGCACAAGGACCTGTCCGTCGTGACCATCTACGGCGGCGCGTCCATGTCCGACCAGCTCGACAAGCTCCGAGCCGGCGCCGAGATCGTGGTGGGAACGCCCGGGCGCATCCACGACCACATCCGCCGCGGCACGCTGAAGCTCGACGGGATGCTGGTCTCCTGCCTCGACGAGGCGGACGAGATGCTGAACATGGGCTTCTTCGAGGAGGTGACCCGCATCCTCGACGGCCTGCCCGACGACTGCCAGCAGCTTCTCTTCTCGGCCACCGTCCCGGCCGACATCGAGCAGATCATCCGCGAGTACCTGACCGACCCGGAGGCCATCATGCTCTCCGGCGACGAGTACTCCGTCGACAACATCCGCAACGTCTACTACCAGACCGTCGACGCCTACCCGAAGCCGCGGAACCTCCTCTACATGGTGGAGATCGAGAACCCGACCTCGGCCATCGTCTTCGCCAACACCCGGGCCGACAGCCAGCTCGTCACCGCGGTGCTGAACCGCCACGGCTACGACGCCGACCTCCTGAATGGCGAGCTTCCGCAGAAGGAGCGGGAGCGGGTGATGGCCAAGGTGAAGCGCGGCGAGGTGCGCTTCATGGTGGCGACCGACATCGCCGCCCGCGGCATCGACATCTCCGACCTCTCCCACGTCATCAACTACTCCCTGCCCGAGGACCCGGGCGTCTACCTCCACCGCGTCGGGCGCACCGGGCGCATCGGCAAGAAGGGCACGGCCCTCTCGCTGGTCTCCGGCTCCGAGATGATGACCTTGAAGGCGCTGCGCTCGAAGTACGGCATCGAGTTCGAGGAGAAGGCCCTCCCTGCGCCCGACGAGGCGCGGCGGATCTGGGCCGAGCGGCACGTCGCCGAGCTCAAGGACGCGATGTCGAGCTCCATCTTCGAGGCCTACCTGCCGCTGGCGCAGGAGCTCGAGGGCCGGCCCGACGGGCCGTACCTGGTCTCCTTCGCGCTCAAGTACTTCTTCACGCACCACCGGATGGAGAAGGTCCAGGACCTCCACAAGGCCGAGCACAAGCGCGAGGAGCACGAGCGCCGCGAGCACCGCCAGGAACGCGAGGTCCGGCCGCCCCGCGACGGGGAGCGGGGCCGGGGCCGCGAGCGCGGGCGCGAGGGGCGGAACGGCGAGCGGCCGCGCGGCGGCCGCGACGAGCGCCGGGTCAGGGCCGAGCGGGCCGAGGCCCAGGTCGCGGTCGCGGTCGAGGTCGAGGCGCGGGCGCCGGACGCGGGCCGCGGGGCGGAGCCGGTCCGGCCGCCGGCGGCCGAGGAGGCCGAGTCGGATGCCGCCGGTCGCCGGGCCCGCATCTGGCTGAGGCTCGGGGAGCGGGACGGCGTCGACGAGGCGAAGGTCCGGGAGGCGGCGGGGGCGCTGGCGCCCGGGGTCGAGCTGCTCGGCGTCGACGTCCGCGGCAGCCACAGCTATCTGTTCGTCGACCCGGCCTCCGCCGACGCCGCGGTGCAGGCGCTGAACGGCAAGGAGTGGCAGGGGAAGCCGCTCTCGGCGGAGCGGGCGCGGCGGCGGAGGCGGTAGCCCTACCGCGCCACCACGCTTCCCTGCGCCAGGGCCGCCTGCAGCGGGGCGACGGCCTTCGCGTACTCGGGCAGGAGCTTCTCCGGCACCGGCGCCTCGCGCGGGCGCTTCAGGGAGAGCGGGTTCACGAAGGCCTTGCCCTTGCGCACCGCGAAGTGGAGGTGCGGGCCGGAGGCGACGCCGGTGCGGCCGGAGGCGCCGATGACCTGCTTCTGCGCCACCTTGTCGCCCGCCTTCACGTCGACCCGGGAGAGGTGGCAGTACTCGGTGGCCAGGCCGTTCCGGTGGCGGAGCGTCAGCGAGAGGCCGCAATCGCCGCGGGCGCCGGCCGCGGCGACGACGCCGTCGGCCACGGCCCACACCGGCGTGCCCTCGGGCGCGGCGTAGTCGACGCCCTGGTGGCCGCGCCGGTACCCGTCCACGGGGTGCGCCCGGGCGCCGAAGCGGCTCGTGACCTGCGCGTACTTCAGCGGCGACTTCAAGAAGCCGCGCCGGGCGCTTCCGCCCTCGTCGTCGTACCAGCCGGACCGGCCCTCCGGGTCCGTCCAGAGGAAGAGGCGCCGCGAGGCGACCTCGCCCCGGTACTCGCCGGCGCGGACCGCGCCGAGCCGCAGGAAGCGGCCGTCGGCGTAGACCCGCTCGACGAGGAGCGCCATCCGGTCGCCGCTGCGGACGTCCTGGTAGAAGTCGACGTCCCAGGCGAGCGGGTCGCTGGCCAGGAG
>DATBLK010000010.1:0-5605 GCA_036555405.1 Anaeromyxobacteraceae bacterium | reverse complement strand
TCTCCGCGGCCGGCACCTGGCAGTGCGCGGTGGGCCTCGTCTACTTCCTCCTCCCGGCGCTGGTCTTCGCCCCGTTCGCCCGGGAGCCGAGCTCTCGCGCGGCGCTCCTCGAGGCCGGGGCCCGGATGCTCGCCCTCTCCGCCGCCTGGCAGCTCTTCGACGCCGCGGCGGCGGTGCTGGCGGAGAGCCTGCGGGCCGCGGGCGACACCGTCTTCACGATGTGGGCCCGGGTGGTGGTGGCCTGGGCGGTCTTCGTCCCGGGGAGCTGGATCTCGGTCCGCTGGCTGGGCGGCGCCGACCGCACCGCGGTGGCGTGGATCGTGGTCTACCTGTTCCTGCTCTCGCTGGTCCTGCTCCTCCGCTTCCGGGGCGGCGCCTGGCGAAGGGTCCGCCTGGTCGAGCCCTCGCCGGTCGCCGACTGACCCGGATCCCGGGCAGCCACGGGATCCCGATGCCGGGAAGCTACCGCGTCGCCTGCTCCGCGACGTCCCAGAGCCTGGCGGCGTCGGCGTCGTCCCGGCCGGCGGGCGCGGGCCGCCGCTCGCGGAGCCTGTCGAAGTAGCGGCCGCTGACGCCGTCGAGCTCCGGGGAGGAGGCCAGCCGGACCACCGGCACCGCTCCGACCCCGGGCCGGGGGAGGACGGCCCCCAGGAGCCACCGCAGGGGAGCGGGGACCTCGCGCCAGATGCCCGTGCCGATGGTGCCCGGGTGGACCGCGTTCACGCCGACCCCGGGCTCGCGGCGGGCGAGCTCGCGGGTGAAGAGCACCTGGGCGAGCTTCGACCGGGCGTAGGCCCGGAACGGCCCGAAGCTCCGCTCGAGCTCGAGGTCGTCCCAGGGGATGCGCGCGGTGGCGTGGGCCGCCGAGGCCACGTTGACGACCCTGGGCCGCGGCGCCCGCCGCAGCGCCGGGAGCTGGAGCCGGGTGAGGAGGAAGTGGCCGAGGAAGTTCGTGGCCCAGGTGAGCTCGTGACCGTCGGGGCTGAGCTGGCGCCTGCGCACGGCGGTGCCGGCGTTGTTCACCAGCACCTCGAGGCTCGGGTGCGCGGCGAGGAAGCGGTCCGCCGCCCGGCGGACCGACTCGAACGACGCGAGGTCGACCGGCAGCACCTCCGCGCTGCCTCCGCTGCGACCGATCTCGGCGGCGACCGACCGCCCCCGCGCCTCGTCCCTGGCGCCGATCACGACGTGCGCGCCCATCCGGGCCAGGGCGCGCGCGGTCTCGAGCCCGATGCCGCTGGTGGCGCCGGTGACGAGGGCGACCTTGCCCGCCATCTGGCCTTCGTCGGCCGTGGACTCCTCCGGACCACCGGCGAGCCCGCCGGCCCTGGCACCGGGGAAGGTAGCCGGGAGCGTGGCCGCTGTCGCCGCCCCGTCGGGTGCGGCGAGGGACTCCTCACCGGGCGCGCGGGTCCCGCAACATGTGCTGCAGGCCGCCGCCGTTCACGGCGTCGTAGCCTGCGCGGCGCAGGAAGCGGACGGCGCCGGCGCTGCGCATCCCGGAGGCGCAGTAGACGACCACCGGCCGGCCGCGAACGACCTCGGCCAGCCTGACCCCGAGCGACGGCAGCGGGATGTTGATCGCGCCCGGGAAGGCGCCCGACCGGAACTCCCCCGGGGAGCGGACGTCCAGCACCGCGCCGCCCGCGGCGATCCGCGCCTGGACCTCCTCGGCCGAGGCCAGCCGCCCGCGGAGCAGCCGGGGAAGCAGGAACAGGGCCGCACCTGCCAGGGCGACGGTCATCCACGGGCTCACGGCTCCTCCTCCGGCGCTCCGGTCTCGGCGCGCGAACGTCCCCGCGCGGTTCCAGGGTTGGAGCCGCGCAGGGCCAGGCCGGTTCCCGGCAGCCCTGGCCGGGGCCCCCCGCGTCAGCGGGGGAGAGGGCCGGGGTGAGGGGGCGCCCGGCGCGCGTAGACGCGCAGGTTCGATCCCTGTCGCAGGCGGCGCTGGTAGAGGCGGCTCCACGCCGACCGGGCGGTGGGGTCCCTCCGGCTGTAGGTGTAGTGGTCGATCACCTCGAAGCCCTGCTCCCGGAGGCACCGGAGGAGGCTCGGGATGGTGGGCTCGAAGAGGTGGTCGGGCGTGCGCCACGCCTCCTTCCAGCCCCCGCGGCGGAGCCGGGCCCGCTGCAGCGCCCGCTTCCAGCGCCTGTCGAGCGAGTCGCCGTTGGGCACGTTGAGGACCAGCACGCCGCCGGCGGCGAGGAGCTCCCGCGCCTTGCGCAGCCAGGCGACGGGATCCGGGACGTGCTCGATGACGTGGCTCATGTGGACGCAGGAGAAGCGCTCCCCCGTCTCCCATCGGTCGAACTGGCCCACGAAGACCGGGACGCCCACGTGCTCCTCCACGAAGGCCGCCTGCCGCTCCGAGAGCTCGGTGCCGAAGGCGCGCGGGTAGTGCCGGAGGGCCGCGTGCAGGAAGTTGCCCATGTTGCAGCCCACGTCGACGATGGCGGTGCGCAGGCGGTCGTGCCGCGCGATCTCCTCGAGCTCCTCCACCCACTCGTCGTACGTCGAGCTCCCGGTGGCGTCGCCGATGCGGAAGCCCTCGGAAGCCGTGAAGTAGTCGGCGTAGGCGGCGCGGATGAAGTCCTCGTCGTAGCGCGGGCGCGGGCACTGGTAGAGAAGCCCGCACCCGGCGCAGCGCGCGTGCGTGAACCGCAGGCGGTAGCCGTACCGCTCGACGAAGAGGCGCTCCGCGGAGCCGCAGAAGGGGCACGGGGGCGTCTCCCAGCGCGTGGGAAGGTACTCCGGCCGCATGGTCGTCGAGCAGACTACCAGGGCCACCGAGGGCCCCCTCGATCGGCGCAGTCCGATGGGACGAGGCGCAGACAGGCCGGCCCGCCCGCCTTGCCCGCGACGGTCGGGCGGTGGAGGATCCGGACGCCAGCAAATCGCCGCTCTCGACGTAGCGGCCCCTCACCGGCCGGCCACGCCCGTTCCCGTCCCCGTGGGCGGACGGGTGGCGCGTGCCGGCGCGCCGGCCCCGAAGCGGGCCCGCTCGTCGAGGTCGGGGATCTCCCGGGCCAGGAGCTCGTAGAGCTCCTGCTCCGTCCGGGCTCGCGCCGCCGTGCGATCCACCAGGAACCGGGCCATGGGCCCGATGTGGGCCGCCAGCTCCCGCCGGATCCGCTCCAGCACCCCTGGCTCCCACTGGCTGGCGGGCGCCTCGGGCGCGGGAGCGGGCTGCACCGCGTCCGGGTCCGCGGCCGGCCGGGTGACGAAGTCGGTCCCGCAGAGCTCGAGGAAGCGCCGCTGGTCGTCCTTGCCGGGGATGTAGGCCAGCATCGCCTGGATCACCTCCTCCGCCGTGATCGCCCCGGCGGCGGCGTTGCGGACCAGGTGGTGCGCCATGGGGCCGACGAACTGCGTGAGGCAGCCCTCGATCCTGTCGACGGCGGCGGGGTCGACGGCCAGGGGCGCCGGGGCCTCCGGAGGCGAGGCGCCCACGCCCGTCTCCGCCTTGGGTCGTAGCTCGTAGAGCACGTGCTGCCGGTCGTGCTTGTCCTTGCGCGCGCCCGCGTAGCTGAACAGGTCGATGTAGCGCTCCGAGAGGCTGCTCGCGACCTCGAAGAAGGCGCGCGAGACGAGGATCTGGTTCTCGCCCGCGAAGCTCATCACCCGCTCGCCCACGTTCATGGCGTCGCCGATGGCGCTGAGCTTGCCGTTGATGTCGCGGACGAGCTTCACCGGCCCGAGATGGATGCCGAGCCGCGCCCGCAGGGCTCCCTCGCGCGGCTCGTCCTGGGTGAGCGATCCCAGCAGCCGGAGGGCGCAGAGCATGGCCGGCTCGGGGTCTCCGAGGAAGCAGACGGCGGCGCCGCCGCCGGTGTCGACGACGAAGCGGTCCACCTCGTGGACGTCCTGGATGGCCACGGCCACGTACCGGCCCAGCCGCGCCTTCCAGCTCTTCTGCACCTCGGCCGACTCCTTCGAGAAGTGGGCGATGTCGACGAACAGGACGCTCGCCAGCCAGGTGCGGTCCATCCTCGGGCCTTCGGTGGTCGCGCTCATGGCTTCTCCAGGAACTGCATCGCCGCCGCCAGGCTGCGGCGCATCCGGTTGAACGCCAGCGCCAGGACGGAGATCTCGTCCCCGCCCCGCACCGGCAGCTCGGGAGCGTCCATGTTGCCCTTGCTCACGTCGTCGGCCACGGCGGCGAGGCGGCTCACCGGACGGACCACGGTGAAGAACAACACCAGGTTGAGCGCCACTAGCGTCGCCGCCGCGACCCCCACCAGGTAGATCATGAGCCTGCGGAACCCGCGGTCGGCGATCTCCACCGGGAGCGAGACCGGAACCGAGACGACCTGCGCCGCGATCACGTCCTGCTCCTTCCAGCCGAAGCCGTTCGCCGGGCCGTAGTACTGCACCATCTCCGGAGGCGCCTCGGCCGGGGTCGAGTGGCACTCCAGGCAGGGCCTGGCCGCGCGCATGGGGCGCGCCAGGTAGAGCGCCCGCCCGAACGGCGTCACGCGCTCGCCGTCGAAGAGCTCGAGCTCGGGGTGCGACCGGAAGACCTTGATGAGGTCCTCCTCCCAGTCCGCGGCCCGGTCGCGGGGGTTCGTCGGGTTGAGCGCCGCCTCCTTGTAGAAGTAGTCGGGGTAGCGCTTGCGCAGGTAGTTGAAGATCTCGGTGGCGGAGTAGGCGGGCACGGTCTGCGGGCGAAAGACCCTCTTCGGCGGCGTCTCGGCCGAAGGGGCGTCGATCTGGTGCTGGAGCTCCTTGATCGTCGGCCCCACCTGCTTCGAGGTGTAGTCCCGCATCGCCAGGGCCATCTCCATCATCACCTGGGCCTGGTAGAGGACCTGCTCCCGGGCGTTGCGCTGGAGGAGCCCGCGCGCGACCAGGCCCGCGGCCCCGAGGCCGGTGCCGAAGACCAGCGCGAAGGCCAGGCTGAACTTCGTGAGCAGTCGCATGCGCCGTCTCCGTCGGGAACGCGCCGGGCGGCGCGACCCGCCGCCGAGGACCCCGTCCTACTGCCCGAACTCCACCTCCCAGCGACTCCGCTCCCCCGCGGCCACCTGCATCGTCGCCTCCACCGACGCTCCTGCGCGCCGGGCGCGCACCCGGTAGGACCCCTGGGCCAGTCGCCACTCCCGCGGCGCCTCCCCGGCCGCCCGTCCGTCGACGGAAAGTGCGGTCCCGGGCGGAGCCACGACGGTGAGGATCCCCTCGCCGCTGTCCAGGTCCGGTATCGCCAGTGCGTCCGGCGAGCCGGTGGCGCTGAAGGCCAGCGTGGTCCGCAGGGCCGGGTCCGCCGGTCGCCGTGGCGCCTTCGCCGGCGGCGGCCGCGGCCCGCTGCGGGGCGTCTCCGGCGGGCGCGCCGCGGGCGCCGGGGGTCTGGACGGGGGTGCCTCGGCGGGACGCGTCGCCGCCGGCTCCGGAGGGGCGGGCGCCGGGGGCGCCGCTGGCCCCGCAGGACGGGCGGCCGGCTCCCCTGGCGCGCGGGCCGGCTCCGCGGGAGCCGCGGCTCGGCCGAGCTGGATCGGCGACGGCTCCCCCCCGCCGCTCAGCGCCCAGACGAGGATGCCGCCGAGGAGGACGGCGCCCACCGCCGAGCCCCCGATGATGGGCAGGGCGCCGAGGAGGCCCGCGTCGCGCC
>DATBLK010000392.1:0-5392 GCA_036555405.1 Anaeromyxobacteraceae bacterium | reverse complement strand
TACCCCCGCCACGCCTGGCCCGAGGATCCGAGGGCGGCGCCGGCGGCGAGGCGGAGGTGACGGCGGGGGCACCGCGCCCCTGAGCCAGGAGTGAACCGGGGAGGCGGGGCTCCCCGCCCGCAGCCCCCGGGCGCGTTGCATTCGGTGGAGTGGTCCCCTAGGCTCGGGCAACCCCGCACCCGGGCCTTCCCACAGGGAGGTACGCACATGCGCCGTCCGAAGTCCTGGCTCTTCGCCTCGCTGGCCGTCGTCCTCGCTGCGCCGACCCTGGCGCGGGCCCAGGCGCCCGCGGCCCCCGAGGCCAGGCCCTTCAAGCTCGGGGTGGTCACCTTCCTCTCCGGCCCCGCCGCCGGCCCCTTCGGCGTCCCGGCCCGCAACGCCGCCGAGGTGCTGGTCGAGGCGCTGAACGGCGGCAAGGTCCCGGCGCCCTACGCCCAGAAGGGCCTCGGCGGCCGGACCATCGAGGTGGTCTTCATCGACGAGGCCGGCGGGCCCACCACCCAGGTCTCCGAGTACCGCAACCTGGTGCAGCGCCAGAACGTGGACGCGGTCATCGGCTACATCTCCAGCGGCGACTGCCTGGCGATCGCGCCGGTGGCGGAGGAGCTGAAGAAGCTCACCCTCTTCTTCGACTGCGGGACCCCGCGCATCTTCGAGGACGCGGCCTACAGGTACGTCTTCCGCACCGCCCCCCACGCCACCATGGACAACGTGGCGGCGGCCCTCTACGTGACCGAGGTGAAGCCCAGGCTGAAGAAGGTCGCCGGCATCAACCAGAACTACGCCTGGGGCCAGGACTCCTGGGCCGACTTCGAGCTGACGATGAAGCAGCTCAGGCCCGACGTGAAGGTGACCACCTCGCAGATGCCGAAGCTCTACTCCGGGCAGTACGGCGCGGAGATCTCGGCGCTCATGTCGGGGAGCCCCGAGGTCATCCACTCCAGCTTCTGGGACGGCGACCTCGACGCCTTCGTCCTGCAGGCCTCGCCCCGCGGCCTCTTCAAGAAGAGCACCGCCCTGCTCACCGCCGGCGAGACCGCCATGTACAAGCTCGCCGGGCAGATCCCGGACGGCACCATCATCGGCGCCCGCGGGCCGAACGGCGTCTATGCCCCGGACAACGCGCTCAACCGCTGGTTCCGGGCCACCTACCAGGACCGCTTCACCCTGTGGCCGGTCTACCCGTCCTACCGCATGGCCCAGGCCATCCTCGGGCTCAAGTCGGCCTACGAGAAGGCCCAGGGCGGCGGCCCCGCCCCCGACCAGGACAAGATCATCGCCGCCCTCGAGGGGCTGACGTTCGAGTCCCCGAGCGGCACCGTCCGGCTCGCCATCGGCAAGGGACACCAGGCGGTGTCGGAGACCGCCTACGGGACCGCCAAGAACGTGGGCGGCAAGCTCACCCTGACGAACGTGAAGCGCTACCCGGCCGAGAAGGTGAACCCGCCCGAAGGCGTGAAGAGCGCCGACTGGATCAAGGCCACCTTCAAGCCCGCCAGGTAGGCCCGGCGGCCGGCGGGCGGCGCGCGCGGCGACGGCATGGGCGACCTCCTGGCCGTCCTCATCGACGGCGTCATCTACTCCTCCTGGCTCTTCATCATGGCCGCGGGGCTGACGATCGTCTACGGCGTCATGCGCATCCTCAACATGGCGCACGGGAGCCTGTACGCCCTGGGCGCCTACACCGCCGCGTCGCTGGTGGGCGCCTGGACCGCCGGGGGCCGCAACCCCTGGGCGAGCTACCCGCTGCTCCTCGCCGCCGCCTTGCTGGTGGGCCTGGTGATGGGTCCCCTCATCGAGCGCGGCCTGCTGCGCTTCACCTACGGGCGCGACGAGATCGTCCTGGTGCTCGTGACCTACGCCCTGTTCCTGGTGCTCGAGGACGCCGTGAAGCTCGCCTGGGGCGTCGAGTCCTACTTCGTCTCCGAGCCGTACGTGCTCCTGGGCACGGTGGAGGTCGGGCCGCTCACCTACCCGGTCTACAGCGCGGCGCTGGTGGCCGCGGCGCTCGCCACCGGCGGCGGGCTCTGGTGGGGCATCTACCGCACCCGCTACGGGAGGCTCCTCATCGCCGTCATCCACGACCGCGAGATGGCCGGCGCCATGGGCGTGGACGTGCGGGCCATCTTCCTGGCCACCTTCACCCTGGGCACGGGCCTGGCCGCGCTGGGCGGCGCCCTCACCGCGCCGTCGGTGTCGGTGGTGCCGGGCATGGGCGTGGAGGTGATCGTCATCGCCTTCGCGGTGGTGGTCATCGGCGGCCTCGGCAGCATGCCCGGCGCCGCACTGGGGTCGCTCATCGTGGGCATGGTCCGCTCGGCGGCGGTCCACTTCCTGCCCGAGGTGGAGCTCTTCAGCATCTACCTGGTGATGGCCCTGGTGCTGGCCTTCCGCCCCAAGGGGCTCTTCAGCGCCGCGGAGGCGCGCAAGATATGAGGGCGACCTCGCTCCAGGGCCGGTGGCTCGGCGGCGGCGGGCTGGCGCTGGTCCTCGCCTTCCTGGCCCTGCTGGCGCTCGGCCCCCTCCTGCCCAAGTGGGCCGTCTTCCTCATGACGGTCTCCCTGGCGAAGGGGCTGGTGGCGCTCGGGCTCCTCCTGCTCATGCGGGCCGGGCTGGTCTCCTTCGGGCAGGGGCTCTACTACGCCCTGGGCGCCTACGCCGGCGGCGTGGCGGCGGAGCGCTACGGGGTGGGCGACGCGGCGGCGATGCTGGGCCTGGGGGTGCTGGCGGCCGCGGCGGTGGCCGCGGTCCTGGGCCTCCTGCTCGCCCGGTACCGGAGCATCTTCTTCGCCATGCTCAGCCTGGCCTTCTCGATGATCCTCTACGGGCTCCTGGTGAAGACCTCGGCGCTCGGGTCCACCGACGGCTTCAACGTGGCCCCTCGCACCGTGGCCGGGTTCGCCCTGGACGTCGGCGGCGGCCGCTACCGGGTGATGGTGCTGGCGGCGGTGGCGGTGCTGCTCTGCGGCCTGGGGATGAACGCGCTGCTGCGCTCGCACCTCGGCCGCCTGGCTCCCGCCATCCGCGACAACGAGCTGCGGGTCGAGTACATGGGCGCCTCGGTGCGGAGCGCGGTGCACCTCTACCTGGTCGCCGCGGCGGGGCTGGCCGGGCTGGGCGGCGCCCTCACCGCCCTGGCGGTGGGCCACATCGATCCGGAGATGGCCTACTGGACCACCTCGGGCGAGTTCGTCTTCGTCACCATCCTCTCCGGGACGGGGAGCGTGGCGGCGCCGTTCCTGGGTGCGCTGGCGCTGGAGCTGCTGCGCAGCTTCGCCTACGAGCACGCCCCCAACACCTGGCAGATGGTGGTGGGCACGGCCATGCTGGCGGTCATCCTCTTCCTGCCGAGCGGCCTGTGGTCGGTCTTCGCGCGCCGGAGGGCCGGCTGATGGCGGGCATCCTGCAGACGCGCGGCCTCACCCGGACCTTCGGCGCGGTCACCGCCGCCGCCGACATCACCCTGGACCTGGCCGAGCACTCGGTGGTGGGCCTCATCGGCGGCAACGGCGCCGGCAAGACCACCTTCATCAACCTGGTCACCGGTTACCTCAAGCCCACCGCCGGCTCCATCCGCTTCGAGGGCCGCGAGATCACCTCGCTCTCGCCGCGGCAGGTGACCCGGCTCGGCGTGTGCCGCTCCTTCCAGATCCCGCAGCTCTTCGACTCGCTCACCGCCTGGGAGAACCTCCTGGTGGGCCTGGGCATCGTGGCCCACGGCAAGGGCCCCTTCCGGAGCGCCCTGGAGGGCGAGCGGCCCGAGCAGGCGGCCGACGACCTGCTGGCCCGTTTCCGGCTCGGGGACTGGCGCGACGCCGCCGCCAGCGTCATGCCCGAAGGCGTGCGCAAGCTCCTCGACATCGCCATGGCCATGGTGGTGAGGCCGCGCCTCCTGCTCCTCGACGAGCCCACCAGCGGCGTCTCCTCGGAGGAGAAGTTCGCCCTCATGGACCTCGTGCTCCCGGCCATCCAGGCCGAGCGGACCACCGTGCTCTTCGTCGAGCACGACATGGAGATCGTTCGCCGCTACACCCAGCGGGTGCTCGCCTTCTCCGACGGGCGGGTCATCGCCGACGGCGCGCCGGGAGCGGTGCTCGACGACCCCGGCGTCCGCAAGTACGTGGTGGGGCTCGAGGACCCGCGGCCGGGAGGCGCGCCGTGCTGACCGTCGAGGGGCTCGACGTCTCCATCAAGTCGGTGCGGATCCTTCGCGGGGTGACGCTGCGGGTGGAGGACGGAAGGATGGCCGGCCTCATCGGGCGCAACGGCGCCGGCAAGACCACGCTCATGCGCAGCCTCATGGGCATCCTCCCGCCCTCGGCGGGCGCGGTGGAGCTCGACGGGCGGCCCCTGGACGGGCTACCCAGCCACAGGCGGGCCCGGCTCGGCATCGGCTACATGCCGGAGGACCGGCGCATCGTCCCCCAGCTCACCGTGGAGGAGAACGTGCTCCTTCCGGCCTGGGCCGCGGGCGCCCGCGACGCCCCGGAGCGCCTCGCCCGCGTCTGGCGGCTGGTCCCCGAGGTCGAGGCCCTCAAGGGCCGGCGCGGCCTGCAGCTGTCCGGCGGCCAGCAGAAGCTCGCGGCGCTGGCGCGGGCCCTGGTGTGCGGGACGCGGCTCCTGCTCCTCGACGAGCCCTTCGAGGGCGTCGCCCCGGTGCTGGTCCGCCGCCTGGTGGAGGTGGTGGCGCGCCTCAGGGGCGAGGGGCTCTCGGTGATCATCTCCGAGTCCGACCTGTCGCACTCGCGCGAGCTGCTCGACGTGGTCTTTCGCATCGACCGCGGCGTCGTCGCCCCCGAGCCGGGCGGCGAGGCCGGAGCGACCGGGAGTCCGCCGGACGCGTCGCAGGAAGGAGGCACCCCGTGAAGACCACCGCATCCGTCCTCAGGAGCGTCGGCGACAGGCGGCCCTACTCCGAGTCGAGCCCCATGTCGGTCGAGGAGGTGGAGCTGGGCGACCCCCGCGCCGGGGAGCTCCTGGTGCGCGTCGAGGCGGCCGGGGTGTGTCACTCGGACCTCTCGGTGGTGGACGGCTCGCGGGTGCGGCCCCTCCCCATGGCCCTGGGCCACGAGGCCGCCGGCGTGGTGGAGGCGGTGGGCGCGGGGGTCCGGGACCTCCGGCCCGGCGACCACGTCGTGCTCACGTTCGTGCCCAGCTGCGGCCGGTGCGCCGAGTGCTCCTCCGGCCGCCCCGCCCTGTGCCTGCCGGCGGCCGCCGCCAGCGGGAGCGGGCAGCTCCTCCACGGGCCGTCCCTGCTGAAGGACCTGGCCGGACGCACCCTCCACCACCACCTGGGCGTCTCCGGATTCGCCCGGCACGCGGTGGTGGCGCGCGAGTCGGCGGTGGCGATGCCGGCCGACGTGCCCCTGGCCACCGCGGCGCTCTTCGGCTG
>DATBLK010000003.1:0-5202 GCA_036555405.1 Anaeromyxobacteraceae bacterium | reverse complement strand
CGAGGGCCCGCCGCGCGTGCGCGACCGTGCCGTCGACGTCGCCGCGCGCCTGGGCGACGGAGGCGCGATAGACCGCGGCCATGGCCGGAAGCGAGCGGAGCTCCGCGTCGCGGTCCGCCGCCGCCTCGGTGAGCGCCCTCTCCCGCGCCCCGCGGGCCGCGCCGACCGCGGCGGCCGCGAAGCCGGCGGCGGCGCCGAGCGGGAGCGCTGCGACCAGGGTCATCCGCAGGAGCCTCCCGTAGTGCTCGCCGGCGCCCCGCAGGAGCTCGCGCAGCGGGAGCCGGGCGTCGGTGCGGGCAGCGGCCAGGGCGGCGCCGACCGGGACCGGGGCGAGGAGCAGGGCCGCGAGCGCTCCCGCGGCGAGGCCGCCGGCGACGCCGGCCCCTCCGCCCGGGGATCCGGTCAGGGCCTTCGCCAGATCGGCGAGCGCGCCGGCGTCGAGGGCCCGGGCGAGCTCCTCGGCCTGCAGCGCGTGGTCGAGCTGGGACGAGAGGAAGGAGAGGAGGGGAAGGGTGGCCAGGGTCGCGGGGACGGCGGCCGCGGCCGCGAAGAGGAACAGGAGCCGCCAGCCTGCGGCGCGGGCGGAGGCGAGGCGGAAGAGCCCGGGCGCCTTCACAGGGCCTCCACCAGGGCGAAGAGGAGCTGCAGCCAGGCCCCGGCGTCGGCCGCCCAGCGGCGCGCCGCACGCGGGTTCGCCTCCCGCCGGCGGCCGTCGTCGAGCTTGCGCAGGTCGGAGAGCCAGCGGCCCTCGGGGTCGAGCCGGGCCGACCGCACCTTCACCGGCCGCTCCAGGACCCAGCGACCCCAGCGCTCGCCGGCCGGCCAGGCCAGGGTCTCGCTGCTGCCGTCCTCGAAGGTGACGAGCAGGGTGTGCGGGAGCCCGGTGGCCCGGAAGCGGCGCGCCTCGACGAGGTTGCGCCAGGGGAAGGGGCCGGGCCTCCCCTCCTGCGGCTTCCCGTGCTCCTTCTCCCAGGCCGCGCGCCGCTCCCGGATCTCCTCGCGAACCTCCGCCTCGTCGCGCTCGGCGCGCTTCCCGTCGCGGTGGACCGGCCCGGGCGCCGGCAGCACCTCCTCGGCCTCGACGCGCACCAGCCGGTCGTCGGACTGCTCGACGCCGTGGATCTGGCTCTCGAAGAAGCGCTCGACGGTGACCCGGTCGGCGCCGGCGTCCAGGAGCGCCTCCTTCAGGTCCGCGGTGCTCGGGTGCCGGAACCGCCAGCGCCGGTGGTAGAGCGCCATGCCCCGGGAGAGGGCCTCGGCGCCGATCTGCTGCTCCAGGTCGTGGAAGGCGACGGCGGTGCGGGGGTAGATCCAGCCGTAGCTGCCGCCCGACCATCGGTTCCAGGCGTTGCCGGCGACGGGGTCGACCGGAAAGGCGGCGGTGCCGGTGAACCGCTCGTACTCCCAGAAGCCGAGGGGCGGGAGGGCGAAGCCCAGAAGCCGGAGCGCCCAGGGCAGCCGGGGCGCGAACGCCTCGCCGGCGAGCATCCGCGCGTTCCAGAACTCGTTCAGCCCCTCGTCGAGAAACGGCTCCTCGGCCTCGTTGGAGGCGAGGAGCCCCATGAAGTAGCCGTGGCCGAACTCGTGGGCGGTGACGTAGCGGGTGACGTTCCCGGCGCCGTAGGGGAAGGCGCCGGTGGCCAGGGAGGTGAAGAAGGTCTCGTACTCCATCCCGGCCGCCTCCTCGGCGTTGAAGGGGGGAATGACGCAGGTGACGGCCGGGTACGGGTACGGGCCCAGCGTCCGGGAGAAGTACGCGAGCGAGTCCAGGGTGGCCTGGAGCGCCTCGCGGGCCTGGGGCGCGTACTCCGGGGGGTGGAAGACCTGCACCTGCACCTCGGGGCTCCCCGGACCGGTCCAGCGGCCGGTGAGCGGCGGGGCGAAGCCGTCCCAGGCCGCGAAGGCCACGTCGTGCACGTCGTCGGCGCGGAAGCGGTGCACCACCGCCCCTTCCCGGGGCTCGGGCGCCCCTTGCCGCACGCCGCTCGCCGCCACGGCGTAGCCGGGCGGCGCGACGACCTCGAACGCGTAGCTGCCCCAGTCGGCGTAGAACTCGCTGTCCAGGTGGAACTCGTGGCAGTTCCAGCGCGGCCGCACCGCGCCGCGCTCCCCGGGCAGCTCCAGCACCCCGACCTTGGGATACCACTGGCCGGCGAGGTGGAAGGTCCCGAACCACCCGGTGCGCGCCACCACCCGCGGCAGCCGGTCGAGGAAGGCGATGTCGAGGCTCGTCGAGCCGCCCGGCGGCACGGGCTCGGGCAGGTCCACCCTCGCCACCGTGTGGTCGGTCTCCGGCCCGCCGTCGGGGTGGACGAAGCTCCAGGGCGCCGCCTTCCCGCCCTGCTGCACCGAGCGGAGCTCGATGCCCCCCCACTCCCCCTTGCCGATGCCGACGGCGAACCGGAAGCGCCCGCGGCGCGCGCGCTCGCGCATGAACGTGGAGCCGGGCGACTCGAAGGCGTTGAGGTAGAGGTGCAGGTAGAGGCTGCGGATGGGCACCGCGCTGCGGTTGCGCCAGGTGAGCCGCTCGGTCCCCTCGATGGTGTGCTTCGCCGGGTCGAGGATGGCGCGGATCTCGTAGTCGGCGACGCGGTCGGAGAGCGTCGGCTCCTTCCCGGTGCGTTCGCCGCCCCAGGCGCCCGCCGCGCTCGGGACGCGGACCGCGCCCGCCTCCCGGCCCGCCACCTCGACGCCGTCGGGCCCGGGAGCGGCCGGGGGGGCGGGCGGCGCCAGGAGCGCGGCGGCGAGCAGGGCGAGCCGGGGCATGCGGGTCCTCCGGGCCGCCGGGGCGGCGCGTGCCTGTTGATGGCCAGCAGGGCCTGGCCCGCGTAGTAGAGCACGCCGACGGGGGTTGCTTCACCATCCGTCGCGAGTCCCGCCCCGGTCGCGGGGCCCGCCCTTCCCTTCCGCGACCCTCCTGGAAGATCCTGCGCCCGTGCCCGCGACGGTCCCTCCTCCCGCCGCTCCCGCCCGCCGCGACGCCGAGGTCATCGGCCTCGTCGGCCTCGCCCACGCCACCTCGCACTTCTTCCACCTCATGCTGCCGGCGCTCTTCCCCTGGCTCATGCGGGATTTCGGCCTCGGCTTCGTCGAGGTCGGCTCGCTCGTGACCGCCTTCTTCGTCGTCTCCGGCGCGGGGCAGGCGATGGCCGGCTTCGCCGTCGACCGCCTCGGCTCCCTCCGGGTCCTCGCCTGCGGGCTGTCGCTCTTCGCGGTCGCGGCGGTGGCCCTGAGCCTGGCCCCGGGCTACCCGGTCCTCCTCGGGGCCGCGGCGGTGGCGGGGCTGGGGAACAGCGTCCTCCACCCCGCGGACTTCACCCTGCTCAATCGCCGGGTCTCGGCAGGTCGCCTGGGACACGCCTTCTCGGTGCACAGCCTGTCGGGGAACCTCGGCTGGGCGGTGGCGCCGGTGTTCTTCACCGGCGTCGCCGCTGCCGCCGGGTGGCGAGCCGCGGCGGCCGCCGCCACCGCGGTGTCGATCGCGCCGGTGGCCCTCCTGCTCGCGAGGCGCAAGGTCCTGGCGGGGCCCGCGGAGGCGGAGCCCGCGCCCGGGCCGGGACCCGCCCCGCGGCCGGTCTCCACCTTCGCCTTCCTGGGCGTCGGCGCGGTGTGGATGTGCTTCCTGTTCTTCCTGGTCTCGACGATGGCCTTCGGCGCCATCCAGAACTACGGGCCCGCCGTGCTGCAGCGGGTATACGGCCTGTCGCTGGCGTCGGCGGCGAGGGCGCTCACCCTCTACCTCCTCGGCGCCGCCGGCGGCGTGCTCCTGGGCGGCGTCCTCGCCTCCCGCAGCCAGGTCCACGAGCGGCTCGTCGCCGGCTCGCTCGGCCTGGCGGCCCTGCTCGCCCTGGTCCTGGCGGGCGGTGGCGTCCCGGCGCTGGCCGTGGGCGCCTGGTTCGCGCTCATCGGGTTCTCGACGGGCTTCGCGAGCCCGTCGCGCGACCTGCTCATCCGCAGGGCCGCGCTGGAGCGGTCCGGCCGGGGCGCCTTCGGCCGGATCTACGGCTTCGTCTACTCCGGGCTGGACGTCGGGCTGTCGGTCGCGCCGATCCTCTTCGGGCGGCTCATGGACCGGGGGATGTCCCGCGCCGTGCTCGGCGGCGTCGCCGCGCTCCAGGTCCTGGCGGTGCTCGCCGCGCTCCGCGTGGGGAGCGCCACCGCGCGGCGGGCCCCGGGCCCGGCGGCATGACGGCGGCGAAGCCGATCCGCGTGCGCGCGGACCTCCGGGGCGACATGTATGGCGCATCTCGAGAGGAGGTTGCGCCATGGCGATGGTGAGTCGCGCGTCGGTGGTCTGGGAAGGCGATCTGGTGTCGGGCAAGGGGACGGTCTCGGCCGGGAGCCGGGCCTTCCAGTCTCTCCCGGTGTCCTGGGCGGCCCGCACCGAGGCGGCGAACGGCAAGACGAGCCCGGAGGAGCTGGTGGCGAGCGCGCACGCCGCCTGCTTCGCCATGGCCTTCTCGGCCGGGCTGGCGCGCGCCAAGACGCCGCCCTCCAGGCTCGAGGTCTCCTGCGCCGTCACCTTCGACAAGGTCGAGGCCGGGTGGCGGGTGGCGAGCTCGGCGCTGGAGGTGAAGGGAACGGTGCCCGGCCTCGACCAGGCGGGCTTCGAGGCCGCCGCCCAGGCGGCCAAGGACGGCTGCCCCATCTCCCAGGCCCTGAAGGGCAACGTGCAGCTCGGCGTGAAGGCGACGCTGGCCCGCTAGGCCCGGCCCTTCCGGGGATGGAGGGCCCCCCCGATGGGAAGGGAGCATTCGCCGGGCGTGCCGCGGGCGCGCCCCCTAGAGTTCCGGGAGCGCAGCTGGAGGGGACGCCCCTCGCGCATCGCCGAGAAGGGAGCCTGAGGTATGGGATTCCCCGGAGTGCGGTTGCCGCTGTCCTGCGTGCCGGCGCTGGCGACGCTCCTCGCCTGCCCCAGGCCCCCCCTGCCCCCGCCGGACCCGCAGGCCGAGCTCGTCGAGCGGGGGCGGAAGATCTTCTTCACCGAGACCTTCGGAGGAAACGGCCGGACGTGCGGCTCGTGCCACCCGGCGGGGAACGACTTCACCATCGACCCCGCCTTCATCGCCTCCCTGCCGAAGGACGATCCGCTCTTCGTCGCGGAGTTCACGCCGGCCCTGGCCAGGAACTTCGAGAACCCCCGCCTGATGAGGGAGTTCGGGCTCATCCTCGAGAACCTGGACGGCTTCGACGACCTCGAGA